>JAHEOI010000388.1 GCA_018610125.1 Verrucomicrobiota bacterium | reverse complement strand
GATCACCCGCATACACCGGCACACACACCTCCCCGCTTTACTTCCGAAACCAACTCGCCTGCCAGCATTACCGCCGCTATACCTGGCCATCCCGCTTCGTTGTTTTCTTTCCTCTATACACAAGGACCGCGAAAAATCCTCCCCCCAGGGCCAGCACCAACGTATCTATTCAGGCTTATAGGTAATTACCGAGAGGGGATGGTACGCGTAGGCCCATGGAGTCATTCGTGAGGAACGACTTGAGGGGGTCTGGGATTGGAATGTCGGGACTGAGAGAGGAGGCCGAGCTCATTCAAGCTGAGGCGGAGGAGGTTGAAAGTAATTGTGGGTAAAGATTCCGCGGATGGCCTCGAAGACGCGGAGGCCTTGTTTTTTGATGGTTGAGATGTAGGAGCGGAGGCGGCAGAAAACTTCGGCTCCGTGGAAGCTGCGGAAGGAGCCGGAAATCTTCTGCTGGGTCTTGGCCATTCGCAGGTCTCGCTCGCCTTGATTATTATCAAAGGGGATGTTGGGATCGTAAAAGAAGGCCAGCACGCAATAGGGGTACTCCTCGAAGAGGCGGTAAAGGGCTCGGGCTTTGCCGGGGAGCTCCTGACCGAAGGCCTCATGCTCTTGGCGGGCCTGGGCAAGGATCTCTTCGTAGCGAGCCCGGTGATAGTAGATTTGGTTCTGGGTGAGGGAGCGGTTGTTTTGCCGGGCCGTTTCGGCGATTTCCTTCATGGTTAGCAAGCGCTCGATCATCGCCTTGGGCCATTGGAGCTGGTATTGGTCGATCAGGAATTGGAGTCGGCGCAAATGGTGGTTATTGCAAAGGCTGTGGCCGCAGTCGTAGCCGATGTAGGAGGCCAGACCGTCGTGGACGGCCATACCCTCGAATTGGGTAAGGATATCAATGTCCTCGATGGCTTTTTGGCCTCGGTTGGGGTGAGGCAGATAAAAGGTCAGCTCTTTAGTTGAGCAGACATGCAGCCAATGGTTTCGGCCGTTGATGCGGATGCCGGTTTCATCAAGGTGAAGGAGATACTCATTGCGGAGACGCTCTTTGAGACGCCCCTCAAAGGGTTCGAGCTTTTGGTAGGCCAGTTCTCGAGCCGCCTCCAACGTCCCCGGGCTAATGGGCTGGCCAAAGCAATCCGAAAAGAGCTCGGCAGTGCGTTGGGCAGGCAGCAATTGGTAATCCCGCAGATAGACTGTCCAGGATAGGACATGGGGACCGTATTGGACGGTTGAGTCAACACCCGAAGGGAAGCCAGGGTGATTGATGTGGCCGCACTGGCGGCAGGGCTTGATTTCGGCTTGGTGCTCAGTGGTCTCCATTTTGATAACGGGGAGATCCAAGACTTGTCGGCACTCCCACTCAGAATCTTGCTGATTGTCTAAGTGGCAGTGGCAGTGCTGGCATTGGGAGAGCGTGTGATAGCAGACATGGTCGGGATTGGGATTCCACTGCAGCGTTGAGCCGGGATGATCCTTTTGGCCGCCCGGCCGGCGGCGACGACGACCGCTGCGGCGGTTTCGGTTGGCGTTTTTAGGTGGTTTTGGGAAATCCGAGGCCGGAGGCCGACTGCTGTTTCGGCTGTTTTGCTGGAGCCGATCGCGAAGGGCTTGGTTTTGCTTCTCCAGCTCGCTGATGCGAGCCAGGAGTCCTTGAACCAGCTCCACGACGGCTTGAAGGCCTTTCTGATAAGTGTTTTGGATTTCCTGGACCGTCATGCTTGCAGGCGATCTCGAAAATCTTTGACCAGTGGATAGAGATAGATGTCCTTCGGTGGCACTTGAATCCTTGAATAGCGGTCGTTGCGAGTCCGCCCTTGGGTCGAGCCAACCCGGAGCCAGTTGGCGGCCTGATAGCAGGTGCCGCGAAAATGGCTGCGATCGACAAAGCTCTCCAACAGGAGGGGCTCATAACCATATTTGGATTTGAAATCGCTCCTGATGCTACGGGTGATCCGCCCGAGCAGATGACTGGCCAAGTGCCAAAGCTCAACCCAAGGCAATACGATAAAACGAGTGTTGGAGGTAATGCGATTGATCGCCTCTCGGCGCTTCTGAGGGGACCACCCGATAAAGGAGTCTCGGGGTGTGCTCTTCCAGGCGGCCGAGCCGAATAACAAACAGGCCAGTGGACGGTCGTGCCGGTCGGTGGCCAGATAACGGAGGTTCATCCCAACCGTGCCGGTGAAGCCGAGATAGTGATATTGGGCCAGAAAGAATTCGAAGAGCTCCTTTTTCTCCGGCTGTCGGCTGACTTCCTGCAATCCGATGGGACCAATGCTCTTGAGTGAGCCCCGGATGGGCTCGCGGTCATGAAAGAGGATTTGCCTGGGACCAAGGGCCATCCGGTTGCATGCCCGTCGACGCTTGGCCGGGAGCTGAATATAGCCTCGCCCTTCAAGCTTGTTCAGGAGGGCTCTGGCGGCCATATCCTTGAGCTGACCGACCTCGTTATACCACTGCCAGCGAGCGGCCAGCTCGCGCGAAATCCGATAGCGGCTCCATTGCGGATGCTCTCGAAGCAGTTCCCGAATCGCCTCAATGTCGCCGTCGGTCAGTTGACGTCCTTGCACAACCATCGACTCCATCACCACGCACCATAGCAGGAGTCGATTTCAGAGTCCAGGGGGGGAAGTTAACTCATCTCGAGAGAAAGCGCTCAGCGACATTTACCCCGTCCAACGTCATCGAGCGTCCAAATCAGCCCAACCACCTTCTATAAGGCTGAACAGTTACTGATAGACAACTTGCGCTGTGCCATTGTCAATCTGCAGACCGAATCCAGGATGCGCCACGCTGGAATCGGCCTCCCTATTGCCCGCATTGTAACGAGTAAGATGATGGATAAGATTGTGATGAACTTGCGTTCCAGGTTGGCGAGAAAGCAGGTAAATCCCCGAGGCACCCCCTATCTGCCCGATTCCGAGGTGGTGAATCTGATTAAACGCAATCGTATTGTGATGGCAGGCAGTGAGCTTGTCTCGCCATGCCCATCCGACGGAAATCCCCGTGCTTGGGAGGTGATGGATGTGGTTATGCTTGACTTCATTGTGAGCACTATGGCCAATCCATATACCGACTCCGGCGAGATAAATGTGCCCGGCGGCATGG
>JAHEOI010000387.1 GCA_018610125.1 Verrucomicrobiota bacterium | reverse complement strand
TCGAGGGGCCCAGCCGCCGGACGCCCCCCCCAAAAAACGCCGCCGCAGCTCATTGGCCAGAAAAAAAGGGGAAGGGCTAGCGAAAAATTACAGGTGTGGTCTATATAACTTATATAATAATATAGGCAAAACAACCCGACTACATATGATATCATCAATAACGCCAACCTCCCGGCGCCCGAAAACCGCCGCTCGTGACCCATATATCCCGGCGCCGCCCTTTTCTTGGAACAGTTTATAAACTATTCAACGAAGTGTGTGGCCTGATCAGTTTTTTAACCCGATCGCATCGATCGGAGCCTCAAGCCCCCCCCAAAAACGCTCCTGCACCGGCACACATTACCCCCGTCGAGGATCACCCTAATGCCGTTCGGAAATTCGGGGAGAATGGCTTGGACTCGCCGTGACCGGCAACGCTGGCCATCCAGGCTGCTGCGCCTCCGGTTTTGGCGAGAAAGAGGCGCGAGGCGTGCGGGTAAAGCCAGGACTTGTCCGCGCTGTGGATTCGGCTGAGGCCATGGGCGACCAGAGGATGAGATTGCCAGGGAGGGGCGTGTACTCGGCCAGGGAACAGCCGGGAATTAAAAGCGGTGACAAGTCACGCGCACTCCATGCGCTCGCGCAGGTGGACAGGCGCGGAGCACTTCGCCGACTTGTCGGCGCTATCGTTGGGGGGCGAAATGCGCGATTTCCGGACGGCATTAAGGCTTACCCCCCGAAAATCGGACCTTACTAGGCTCCTGTCAGCAAGAAAACCCTGTTCGCGGTCCCGCAACGTGGCCAACCCGCCCGACAAGCATGCTTATCGACCGATCACGGCGTATGGCCTCTAGCCCCATGATCGGTCGGCGGCCAATGGCCATTCTCAGTGTCTAGGCCGGATTTGGGGCCCGCCTAAACGGCAAGGGCATGCATTTCCTGCGGTGTTTGGTATTTCAATGCCGTGTGGGGACGTCGGTTGTTGTAGAGCCTGATGGCTTGTTCGACAGCCAAACGGGCGCTCTCAATGCTCTCAAACTCCCGGTCCAGTCCATACTCGCTCTTGAGGATGCCGTTGATCCGCTCGGCAAGAGCATTCTCGGCACAGTGATCGGTCTCGGTCATGCTAATGCCCAAACCACTCTCTTGGAGCCGCCCCACGTATTCATGACAGCAATACTGAACCCCTCTGTCGGAATGGTGAATCGGCCCCTTGCCCTGTGGCAACTCGGCCAGCGCCATGTCCAGGGCAGCAATGGATCCTTCCGCCCCCAAGCTCTGCCCGCAGTTATAACCAACCACCTTGCGCGAGCCCTTGTCAGTCAACAAGGATAGATACAAAAACCCCTCCTTTGTCCGCAAATAGGTCAGATCGCCCACCCAGACTTGGTGGGCGGCCGTGACCTCCAAATCCTTGACCCGGTTGCCGAAAACCGGCAAAGCATGAGAAGAGTTGGTCGTCCGAGGATAGGCCGCCGGCCGAGGCTTGAGCAGCAGCCCTTCTTCCCCCAAAAGCTCAAACATTCGGTCCCGCCCAAGATGAACCTCCGAGTCCTTGAGCGTTTCCTTGAGCATCGAGTGCAGCTTCCGTGTGCCCAGACGTGGCTGCAATTGCCGCTCTTGGGTGACTAGCTCAACCACCAAGTCACTATCGACCCGGCGACGTTGCCGCTGCCGCCGCCGGGCATAGTAATTCTGCCGCGACATCTCCACCTTGCCGCAGACCGAGCTGACATTGACCCCAAAGGGCTTACCCTCTTGCTCTACCGCTTGGTGCGCCGCGGTCCATCGGATTTTTTTTTGAACTCCTCGACGTCTTCAATCCCTGCCCGCTTGCAGGCCTCCTTCAAATAAGCCCGCTCCAGGGCCAAATCCACATTGCTATCAGCCAGGGCTGTTTCCAAACGCCTTACCCGCTCCCTCAGTCGCTTTAGCTCGTCTATTTCTTCAGGCTTTTCCACTCGTATGACCTTTCCTCGGCTCCCGTTACCGTACTTGCGGACCCACTTTTGAACCGTCTCGCGGCCCCTTATCCCGTACTTTCGCCGGACATGCTCAAAGGACAGGTCCTCCTGTTCCAACTCTCTGACGACCTCCATCTTGAAGGCCTCACTGTAGCGTATCGTTCCCTTGCTTTTTGGTTCCTTTCCCATTTGGGTGTCAACCTATTTCAGGACGAGACCCCCCTCTCCCTCTCCCTCTCCCTCTCCCTCTATTCTGCCCGCTGACGAACGTCTCCCCAGATCTTCACCAACAAGGCGTGAAGCTTCGGATCGTGCTCGTTGAGCTCCGCACGAACAAAGGGATAAAAGTCATTGCGATAGAAGTAGGCCTCCGTGCCTTCCGCGAAATACTCCTTATGGTCTGTCATTCCGTAGTGTCGGGTCTTCTTTCCATTGTAGAGCAGAACGCTATCATAGTTGCCGGAATCTTTCGCCTTTTCATACACTTCGATGACATCGGGATCATCAAACCCGAGCACTTGGTCGTGATACGCATGGGCAAGCTCATGAAGAACAACCATCGGGTGCTTGAGAAGCCGATGTCGGGAGTAAAGCATCGCCGCCCGTGTGATATGCACTTTCTTGGCGAGGCGGCGGTCATGGCCGTGGGAGACAAGCCATGATTCGCTTGGATGATACTGCATTGCCTTCAGCTCGGGGTGCTCGCGCTCAATCCAGATTCCGATATTTCGGAGTGCTTTTAACGGCCTCTCCGGCACAAGAATGGCAATCCGGTTCAGCTCGTCAGCGAGGATGCGCAATGCCCGGTCGCCTTCGTCTTGATACGTCCCGTTTGCCAATGCCGGTTGAATATGAACCGTCCATCCGTGAATTTCTCTCACGATGGGGTCGTACGAGATTCCGGTATCCGGCTCCGTTGGTGCGGATGTTTCCGTGGCTTGTGCCACTTGAGCGAAGCACGCCCAAACCGCAATGAGCGCAACTGCGAGATTCTTTGACTTTGAGAGATCAGTCATTTGAGCTAACTTTCAGCCTTCGCGGGTAAAGCTTGTTTCTTCTTCCGGACCCTCCCCGGACGAGCGATTATTCAGGGATCTCAAAGCTTAGCGAAGCCCAGATGCTCTTCCAATCCGCTTCTGCAGACGCCTCCAAACGCTCGATATGCACGGTGCTCAAGACCCAGAACCCGGATGCCTTCAACGGCAGGGAGATTTCGCCGTCTGCATTGGTCCGTTGATGAAGGTGGCCGTTTTGCAGCGATCGATGGTATGCCTTGACGAGCGTGTGGGCCAACTGTACCCCTTGAAACCGGACGCCTACT
>JAHEOI010000386.1 GCA_018610125.1 Verrucomicrobiota bacterium | reverse complement strand
CTCGACCTGCCGCTCGACGCCAACGTCCCACATCGTGACGTCGTTGACCAGCTTCCAGTACTCGGCGATCATGTCGTCGTAGTGCCGCGGATGGTACATGCGATTGCAGACCGTATACGACTGCACGCCATGTTGCCGCGATGCATAAAAATAGGGCGATTTTTGAATCCGCGTATAGAGATGGATTCGTGGATTATCATATGGAATTCTCATTGTGAGCCTCCTTCAGAGAATGGGATGGTCGGATTCCATTCCTTCACTCCGGGCCACGTTGCGTCGACAATGCTGGGCCTCCTTCCGTACTTCTGATGCTCTCCTGTATATTCACGTTCACACAAAGTGAGCGTGCAATTTTACTTTCAGGCGGGCGATCAGTCAAGTCGCCGGTCCATCCGATGACCTTCGGCGCGATAGCTCGACTTAACCGTTTCCCAACGAGTGATGTGGAGTTGCCCGGGATGGGGGGGGACTCGGTCGAGTCTTCCAGTGCGGAAAGGGATACCTATCGATCGTCTTTGGGGGAAATGCCGGCCAATTGGAAAAAGTTGTTCAGAATGACACGGCCCGCCGGATAGCGGTCCGTGTAACGCTCAGGATGGAACTGCACGCCGTATAGCAGGCGTGAGCGATGGCCGATCCCCTGAATGCGTGACTCCGTCGACGTAGCCAGCAATCGGAATTCAGGAGGAATACGCTTCAGTTCAGCGTAATGCTCTTGCCCAACTATGATCGTTTCGGGCAAGCCGTGGAAGAGTGGGTCCGATTCGACGATCTGTACGGGATAATATCCCCGCTGCGTGTAATAGCCTTGCGGATAAGGCGTTGAAAGGTCGGGTTCTCCGTCTTTGAGCGCACGGATGGGCTCGGTCTTGAGATTGCCTATTCCGCCCTCTTGGAAGACATAGCCCAAAAACTGATGGCTTCCGCAGATCCCCAGCAGCGGAATATTGGTGTGATACACCATTTCGGCTAGTGGGTAGAAGGAGTTTTGATCAAACAACTCGAAGTCCGTGCGGAAGCCACTCATCAGAATCGCTTGTGGTTGTAATCGATTCAGCTCACCGAGTGTCGCTTGCGTATAATGCAGAATAAGACATGGAAGGCCAGTGAGCGTTTCGACACGACGTTTAATCGAAAAACTGCCGTGCTCTTCACAAGCATGCTGAGTGTACTCTTCTGGAGTAGATATATCTACAAATATCGACAAATTACTCATAGATTGTGACCTCTCACCGTCAAGTTTCCTTATCGAACATCACTGGTCCTTTTATCAGCAAAGTGACCTCAGGTCAAGGTGTCAAAGGTGGTCAAGGGCCCTTGACGAAATAGGGTCCGATGAATATACTAATTACCAAAAGCATGAGTTGAAAATTTTGCTTCAGCGACATCTTGGAGGAGGCCGCTGCCATGTTGGACGCTTGGCAGTTCGCCAAGGATAACTGGGACCGAATCCTCGAATGGACAGTTGAATTTGTCGATATCATTGGCTTTTCCACGGCGATTGCGATCGTGCTTGGGGTGCTCATTGGCATTTATCTTACCGGAAGGGGCCGAGAGCAGCTTGCCGACTCCATCCTCTACCTCGCTAGCATCACACTTACGATCCCAAGTCTCGCGCTGTTCGGGTTGATGGTCCCGCTGCTAAATGCGCTGAATCTCCCAATTATCGGCCGATTGCCGGCTGCAATTGCACTCGTCCTCTACGGACAGTTGCCCATCATCCGAAACACCTACATCGCCATCCGTGACGTCGATCCGGCGATGATCGAAGCCGGTCGTGGGATGGGCATGAATGAGTCACAAATCCTATTCAAGGTCAAGCTCCCGCTGGCCGTGCCTGTCATCATGGCCGGCGTCCGGAATACGGTCGTGCTGTTGATCGGGATCGCCACCATTGCCGTCTTCGTTGGAGCCGGCGGGTTCGGTGAGCCGATCTGGAGCGGACTACGTGATTACAGAGTCGACCTAATCATCGTTGGAGCCGCGGGTGCTTCCCTTTTTGCCCTTGTCGCGGATTTCCTACTCAGCCAGCTGGAACGATTCGTCACGCCGCAAGGCATTCGCAAGGGAAGAGAAGGAAACACGGAATGATCGAGCTCGAGAACGTCATCAAAGTCTTTCCGGATGGGACGGAGGCTGTGAAGGATCTTTCCTTGAAGGTTCCCAGGGGAGAAATCTGCGTGTTGATCGGACCGTCCGGCTGCGGGAAAACCACCTCGATGAAGATGATCAACCGTCTGATCCCGATAACATCCGGAAAGATCTACGTCAATGGCCAGGATATCCAAACATTTAACCCGCAAGATCTCCGACGAAACATCGGATACGCCATTCAACAGGTCGGCCTCTTCCCGCATATGACAGTCCGCGAGAACATCGAAGTGGTCCCGAAATTGCTCGGTTGGTCCAAGCAGGAACGGTTGAAGCGCGCACGGGAACTGCTCGACATGGTAGGCATGGATCCGGATACCTACTTAGATCGCCATCCAAGCGAACTCTCGGGCGGTCAACAACAGAGAATCGGCGTTGCACGCTGTTTGGGGGCCGATCCTCCGAACCTCCTCATGGACGAGCCCTTTGGCGCCATTGACCCGATCACCCGAGAGAAACTGCAGGATGAGTTCCTCAGGATTCAAGATGAAATCCAGAAAACGATCATTTTCGTGACGCATGACATCGATGAAGCACTCAAAATGGGGGATCGCATTGCTCTGATGAGCGAGGGTGAGCTCATCCAATATTCAACCCCGCCTGAGCTCCTCGCGAATCCCGCCAACGACTTTGTCCGGGACTTTGTGGGGGCCGATCGAGCGCTCAAGGAGTTGCGTCTCCTTCGGGTGGAGGAGGTCATGAATCCGACCCCCCCAACCGTTGATGCCAATGACAGCTTCCAAGTGGCTCGAGAGAAATTCGAACGTGAAGACCAGCAAACGGGTCGCCTTCGCCGGTACATGCTTGTCGTTGAGGGGGACCACTTCCGAGGTTGGGTGGATCGCCACGATTTGGATGGACAGCCCGAGGACGGCCACGTTCGCGATGTGATCATAAAGTCTGCCGCGACCGCCGGGCCTGACATGTCCATGAATCAGGCCATGGCCACCGTCCTGAGCAATGCCATCGGTAACCTGGCTATTACCGATGAGCAGAACCGCCTACTAGGTTTGTTGACGTTCAACTCCATCCGACGCGTGATGGCGCAAAGTTACACGGGCGAAGAAGCGGCGGAGCCGACTGACGACGACACGTTGGAGACCGAAGAGCTATGAGGCGATACATCGCCTTTGTCGTTCTTCTCGGCCTTTTGCTCGGTGTGCTCGTCTGGGTAACGAGTTTCGTCACCGAAGCCCAAGGCCTCATGAACCCACTCGCATGGGAAGAGATCTACGATCTCACGATCGAGCACATTCAGATGGTCGTTGTTGCTGAGGCGATTGCGATCGCGATCGGGGTGCCGCTCGGCATCCTGATTGCCCTTCCCCAGTTTCGGGCATTATCGCCTCCGGTGCTCGGGTTTGCGGGGGTGGGCCAAAGCGTTCCGAGCTTGGCCGTCATCGCCATAATGTCCCCCATCTTCGCCCTATTAAGCTTGAATAGCACGGGGTATTGGCCTGTCGTCGTGGCACTCATCATCTATGGCTTAATGCCGATTATTCGCAACGCGTTTGCCGGGATGAGCAACGTCGATCCCGCTCTCATTGAAGCCGGTCGAGGGATGGGAATGACCCAAGGCCAGATTATCCGACAAGTTCAAATCCCCATTGCAATCAGTGTGATTGTCGCCGGGATCCGTACATCCACAACGCTCAACGTCGGAGCCGCCACGCTAGGCGTTCTCAATGGTGCTGGGGGGCTTGGTGAACCGATATTGTCCGGGATGGCCACGTCAACCTATCTGGTCACGTTGCAAGGGGGAGCGGCGGCAGCCGCTTTGGCCGTGATCGTGGATCGTTTAATTGGAGGTGTAGAGTCCTGGCTCACGCCAAAGGGACTCCTCGTCGCGCAGTCATAGCCGATAGTCAAAGGGAGGTGATTCCAGTAATCAGTGCAGCAGCGAGCCCATCGAGGCAACAAAGCCTCACAAGCACAATCAGACAAGGAGGTACAGTGACCATGAAACGTGTGTGTGTTGGTGTAGTCGCTCTCGCTCTGCTTTTCGTGCTGGGAAGCACGTCACTCCAAGCTCAACAGGACGATGTGGACATTAATGTCGTGGCCAAGAACTTCACCGAGGAGTTCATCATGGGCCAGCTCCAAAAGTTGGCCCTCCAAGCCGCTGGATTTAGCAACGTGAGCGTTACGGATGGGCTCTCTTCAACGGCACTGCGTGACGCGATGGAATCAGGCGATGGCAACCTCGCCATGGACTACACCGGCACGACCTTCGGAACTCATCTGGGACTGGAGCTCAAGCCTGGCCTATCGCCTGACTTCGTCTATCAAAAAATGGCTCAGGTGGATCTCGCTAATGGCTTCGTCACGCTTGACAGGTCCGAAGGGCACAACACCTTCGCCATGGCCGCTACAGCCAACTTCGCCCAGAACCCAGGAGACTTCGATTCCGTCAATACCGTCCCGGATGAAGTGGAACTGCCCGTTGACACGATGCCCGAACTCGCTGCGCTCTACAATGCCAATGACGGGAGCATTCCCGCCATTATCGACCTCGAATTTGCTGAGCGCGACGACGGCCTTAAGCTGTTGCAGCGGGTCTACGAGTTTGAGATCTCCGACGATGCCCTCACCAAGGCCTCGGTCGGTAAGTCGCTGCAAGCTTTGGCGAACAATGAATTTCCCGTCGGCATGGTCTTTGCCACCGATCCGGCCATCGCAGAAAACAACTTCACCACAATGGCCGATACTAGCAGGGCCTTCCCACCGTTTGATCAATATGCCTATGCAAGTTCAGAGCTGATTGCCGAAGCTCCCGGCGTGGCAACGGCCATCAACAACATGATATCTTGCTTCCCCGGCGGCATTGGCGAGGATTGGTCCATCGAGTTGCGCAATGAAAGCCAAACAGTGTGGCGGAATCTGAACGCTCAAGTTGCCGTCGAGGACAAATCTCCGGAAGAAGCTGCAAGAAGCTTCCTCGAAGACT
>JAHEOI010000385.1 GCA_018610125.1 Verrucomicrobiota bacterium | reverse complement strand
CTGGCTACTTTCCCCGACGGCCAGGCCGCCGAGTTTAGTCTCCGCCTTCTGGTCCAGCGCGGACTGAATCAGGTGAACTCTCATCATTAAGCAATGTTTGTGCCACTCGGCGCTCATACCTTACGATTCACGCCCTCACCCCCGCCCTCTCCCATCGGATGGGCGAGGGGGCTGCAGGCCGGGTGAATTGGCCTATTGACTCTCCTTCATGTGGTATCGTCGCCAAACAATTCGAGTGTAGAATGGGCGAAGTCAAAGGACTTCAGGTGTATGAGGCGGGACACGAGAAGCAATTGGTGCTGGTCGGGATGGATCCTGACACTTGGCGGGGCCCCAATCGGCCCCATGCTGCTGTTTCTCGGGTTTGCGTTGTCGGCGCCGCTGGCGTCGGCGGTCGAGTTTGGGGGCGATGAGCATTACGAGCTGATCAAGGGGTTTCTTTGTAGTCTTGGATTCGACCTCTACACCGAGATTTGGAATGACCAGCCGCCGTTTCATACCGGTGTGCTGTCGCTGCTGTTTCAGCTTTTCGGGCCGTCGGTGCTGGTGGCACGGCTTTTGACCGTCGGGTTGGTGGCTGTCTTGATCGCGACGTTTTTCCGGATCATTCGGGAGCGAACGGGAACCATCGCCGGATGGATCGCGGTGATCGGACTGCTCGCGGCGCCGCAATTTATGGAGCTCGGGGTGTCGGTTATGCTGGAGCCGGTGACCTTCGCGATCGGATGGGCCTCGGTCGGGCTTCTGTTCGGCTTTTTCAAACGAGGACCGGTTTCGGGATTGTGGGGCGGGCTTGTGTGGCTCTTGGCATCGGGTTTTGTCATGGGGCTGGCGCTTCAGACCAAGTTGACGGCGGCGATGCTCCTGCCGGCGATCGGGGTCGAGCTGGTGTTGCATGGCATGACGGTCCAAGGATGGATCCGGTGGCGTGGGCGGGGGGCGAAATCCGGTGAATTCGGGGGAGGCTTCGGAGGAAGGTTTAAGAGAATATGGGCTCCCCTCACCGTGGTCCTCTCCCCTCGGGGAGAGGAGAGGGGACAAAAATCTGGAAGCAATCAACAGTCCTATCTCGGCGACACGCGGGGAGGGGAGAGGGAGGCGCACGAATCGCTCCGGAAGCCCGATCTGCGCTGCGATAACCCGAGCTCGAAGGGAGCCCGATCATGCGACGAGAGCGCTGATGACCAGGGATCTGGAAATCGAGGAGTCGGTTATTGGAGAGCAAGCCTTTTCGGTTTTGTTCGACATTTTGGGGTCATTGGTGGGATCTGGGTTGCCGGTCTGCTATGCGGCTGGGGGGCGGTTTACCTCTTTTTCCCGGGAGAAAGCCTGGACCTGTTGTGGGTAAGCCATTTCTCGGAAGAAACGACCTCTCAGTTCCAAGGCCCCGCCGGCGTTCACGATGACTTGTTTGATTATATTGGGCTGACTATTCCTGCGTTGTTGGGCGTGCTCTGGCTCCTGTGGCGTCGACACTGGGAGATGATCTTCCCGGTGGTGCTTCTCGTGACCGCATATGTGGTCCATACGAATCACCGGCCCTATTGGCCGTATTACTACCTCCATTTTTCGATCCCCTTGGCTTGGCTGGCGGCCGTTGCAATCCATGGCCTCTTTCTCGAGGTCTGGGAGGCCGACTTCGACCGATTGAAGCGATTTCCGTTTGGGCCGGTTTGGGGGCTTTTAATCTGGTCGATGACGGTTTCGGTGTTCGTGGTCGATCTGCCATTTCGCTACCGGCAAGCTCGGTATTCGCTGCGTGCGGAGCGGTCTATCCAGGACCTGGAGGTCGTCGATCAGATGCGCCGGTATCGGAATCGGACCGAGTGGGCTTATGCGGAGGACCCGATTTATGCGTTCTATGCGCGAATACCGGTTCCGCCGGAGGTGGCTGTGGTTCCCCGGAAGCGACGCGTGTCCGGACGCATCACGGATGAAGAGATCGTCGGGTACCTGCGGGACTATCGTCCGGGTCTGATTGTCAGTGGCTCATCCCGCTCGGAAGCGATGGATCGCCTTCTCGAGTCGGCGTATCGCGAGGTTTGGTCCGGGGGGCATTCGCTGTATCTTCGAAAGGATATGATCGCCCGCGAAAGGACGCGAACGACGCGAAAAAAAGAAGAAGAAGGAGGTGAAGCGGAAAATCGACCCGGGTCGAGATAAAGCCTTGAAAACGACTAAAAGGCCCGATTATTGGCATTCCTCGAATCGTGTGAGGGAACGCCTTGCCAATATTTCCTTACCAAGGGCGAGCCAGACCGCTACGAGGGAGAGGTCGCGTGTTAGGAGGACGATCGTCTGCAACAGAGTGAGCCCGGATGAGAATTGAGGCGACGGGTAGAAGACCGGGGTGAGAATGGCGGCGACCGGAATCAGCAGCATCCAGAATCGATTGCCCCAGAGAACGCCAAGGGCGGCCAAGACGCCAAGCCAGATCAGGTATTGAGGGCTCAGGACGATGTTGAAGGCGACGAATGGCAGCAGCACGAAGAGGGAGACCTTCGCCAGATAGCCGAGATGGAGGTCGGTTGTGCGGTCGCGGTAAATCCGCCACGTTGCCAAGAGAGTCGATCCAATGACCGTCGTCGCAAAGAGCACCAAGGCGCAAGGCACCCATGGATCCGCGTCGGGGCCTTTCACCTCCTGCCAAGCGTGAACCCAGGTCCAATTGAGATCGAGGTCGATGAAGAAGTGGAGGAGCCAAAGGATGGCTGCGTAAAGCGCCTCGACCTCGAATCCTCGATCGGAATGAAAGGTCAGAAACTGCCACCATGGGAGAAATGGGAGCATTGCGATCAACGGGGCCAGTCCGGCGAGGGCGCCCTTGATCAAAGGCGCGGCTTGGCGGCGATTCCATGCCAGGGCCAGAAGCGGGAGTCCGAACAAGGCCGGGTAGAGCTTGGTCCCGGCACCGATCGAGATGAACAGTCCCGCCAGGAAGAGTCGTTGCCGACTGAAGGCGAGGAGGGCGGCCACTGTCAGACCCGCCGGGATGAGGTCCATGCGTTGGAGATAGAAATGATTCAGAAAGAGCGAATGGATCGAGAAGAGGGCGATCGGGAGGAGCGCGGCCCAGCCTTTCGACCAACGCTCGCCTTCGATCAAGAGGCCGATCTTGATCGCCATGTCGAGCAGCAGGAGCTGGAGCGCAAAGAGAAAATGGAAATTGAGGAGGTTGCCACCGAGCGCGGGAATCAGAAACCAAATGAGGGCGTATGGCGGGTACTCGAACTCGATCTCGGCGTAAGGGAGCTGTCCCATAAGCAAGCTTTTGGTCGTCTCGTGATAGAGCTGAACATCGCCGTGAGGGGAGTCAAAGAGGCTGAAGAGCAGCGGTGCGATGCCGACGTAGTAAATCGCGAGCTGGGCGATAAGGAGACGGGCACGCGTCAGCTCAATCTGTAATGATTTCGGATACACGATATCGGTATTTTATACCGAGGGCAGGGGGTGAAGATCAAGGCCATGTCGCGAGCCACATAGGTCTCGTAGGATAGAGTGTTGTTCGTTGACCGTATGATTGCCACGCACCCTAGGGGTGTGATAACCTCCAATGGTGAGTCCGACGGTTTTCCGATACCGACATTATCGATTTTATTTCTTCTCGCGAGAAGAGCCGCGGATGCACGTGCATGTTTATTGGCCGGAGCTGGATGTCGATCTGGATCTAGACCGAATCCTTCATCCGGAAAAGGATCCTCTGGTGGCCAAGGACACCAAATAGCTAGACTTGTCACCAGTCGTGGGATCGGAGTAAGCTCGCGATCAATGAAGACATCCGTACGATTGTTGGCGGCCACGCTGCTGTGTGTGCATTCGGCGTGAATGCGGCATAACGGCAAGCACGGCAGGGCGATTTTGCCGGAAGCACTCCGTTGGCTTTGGCGGGGATACTCGGAGGGGCCACAGAGATTGACCGTAGACCAAAGTGACCCCGTGTCAGGCTTCCGCTAACGCGGGTGGGAGCTTGGTTAGTCGTTTTCCCTTTTGCGGTTTTTGCGCGTTTTTGCGGCTCGGATGCTCGGGCGATACGTTCGACTTGACTGAAGGGGATTGTTTTCGGACCTTCAAAGGACCCGGAAGAGGATAGAGTGGCTCTGGCGACTGTTTCCGTTAGGGCAATTACGAATCGTGAAATGATCGAATGAAATAAAAGGAGAATCGGTATGAGAGCTGGATTGACGAGAGGACTGTTGTTTGGCGGGGTGATTGCGCTAATTGGCGTTAACGGCGGCCTTGCCGCGACGATGCCGGAGTTTGAGGGCAAGGAGATCGATTCCGATGTCAACATCGGTTACGGTATTAATCTTTCCGATGTGAATGCCGATGGCAAGCGCGATATTCTTTTGGTGGATAAGAATACCATCGCATGGTACCAAAACCCTACGTGGAAGAAGCACGTCATCGCGAAAGATTTGACAGAGCGGGATCATGTCTGCATTGCGGCCCGCGATATCAACGCCGATGATCATCCCGAGGTGGCGATCGGCGCGCAATGGAAACCATGGGACACCGTCAACAGTGGCGCTATCTTCTATCTTAAACCGCCGCAAAATCGCACGAAGCTTTGGGAACCGATGCCTCTCCCGAACGACCCGGTCATTCACCGAATGCGCTGGGTGCGTAAGGACCGCAATGAGTATTTCCTCGTACCGGTTCCGCTTCACGGACTGGGGAATGAGGATGGCCAAGGGGCCGGCGTGAGGATCCTGGCTTATCAGAAACCGGACGACCCGCGGGCGACGTGGACCATCGAGCTGGTTAACGGGGATTATCACATGACCCACAATATCGATCCGGTTCAATGGGATGACGATATTACTGAAGAGATCCTCTTGGCCTCGCGTGAGGGGCTGTTTCTGTTCGATCGGAGCTCAACCGGCTGGGAAGAGACCCAGTTCATTGCCAATGATGGGGAAGAAGGCGGCTTTCCGGGAGCCAGCGAGATTCGCTTGGGCAGACTACCGGAGAATAAGCGGTTTCTGGCAAGCGTTGAGCCGTTTCACGGGCATCAAGTCGTCACTTACACCGCTCCCGAAGCAGGGGAAGAATTTTGGGAAAGAAAAGTCGTCGATGACAGTCTTAAGGCCGGCCATGCCGTGGCGTGTGGCGACTTCATGGACGCGGGCTATGACCAGTTGGTGGTCGGCTGGCGGGATGAAAATGCCGATGGCAAAGTGGGGATCAAGCTCTATGTCCCCGGTCCCGATGGCAAGCAGTGGCGAAGGAGCTGGGTCGATAACGACCAGATGGCGTGCGAGGATGTCCGGCTGGCCGACCTGAATGACGACGGGAAGCTTGATATTGTGGCCTCCGGGCGCGCGACCCACAACCTGAAGATCTATTGGAACAAGGGGTGAGATTGATGCCATGGCTGAATCGATCCTAACTCCCCATCTTCTTCGTCGGCTCGAGCAGTTTCAACTCCTGTCGCAGCGGCGAAGCAAAAGTGCGGCAAGAGGAGAGCGACAAAGCCGGGCGCGGGGTCAGTCGGTCGAATTCGCCGACCACCGGAATTACACGCATGGCGATGACCTGAGGTATCTCGATTGGAACCTGTATGGGCGGCTTGAGAAGCTCTTCGTCAAGCTCTACGAAGAAGAGCGGGAGCTGCCGGTGACCATTTTCCTGGATGCCAGTGAGTCGATGAACTTTGGGGACTCGCGAAAGTTCCTGTTTGCGCTGCAGGTGGCGGCTGCGGTCGGCTATGTGGCCCTATGCGGATTCGATCGAGTCAGTGTCTTCCCGTTTCCGGAGCGTCCGGAGGATGCGTCGACCCGGAATGCCCTTCGCGTTGTCAGGGGGCGGG
>JAHEOI010000384.1 GCA_018610125.1 Verrucomicrobiota bacterium | reverse complement strand
CCTCGGGATTGTCCCGCAAGGCCTGGAACGCGGCAATGGCCAAAAATGGGCGCCAGCGCTTGCCGGCCCGCGCGAGCCATTGGTGCGCAATCGTCTCGGTCGGTCCATCGGGCTCACCCATGATCGTCTTGAGCGAGTCTTCGGCAAACCAGGAGCCGACCTCTTCGCGGAGCGCGGTCAGATTGAGACGCCGGGTTTTATCATCACTGTTCAAATGGATGACTTCCCAGACCCAATCGAGGTCGACCGTTGTATCGATGCAATCGTCCTGGAGTAACGGGATGGCGACGCCCGGAATGGCCGCCGCTTCCATGTAAGGGAATGCCCGCTCGAGGACACTGAGGCAGCTTACCCCGACGATCGCCTCGATCTTACCGGTCTGGATCAACTGCATGACAATCGCCGAGCCTTCCGCCACGAGCACCGCGTAGCCCAGCTTCTCCGCTTCGGCTTGAAACTCCTGAATCGAGCAGAGGCCGCACTGCTTGCAGAGGAGACCGAACTCATCAAAGGGAGCGGGGCATTTGCTTTCCACCCGGAGGCACTTCGGCAACAGCAGGAGCCGGCGCTCATAAGGGATAGCGGCGAGTGTCTCACGCCACATCTCATTGTTGACCAGGACACCGACATAATCCCGGTAGATTGGGTCCCAACCCAGGTTCTCGATGATCCGGTTGGCATGCCCTTTCAGCTCTTCGGTCGGCTGCGGCGGCACCGGATTCTCCTCATGCACGTATTGCCGCACCACATGGAAGACATAATTCCGCTCTTGGGGGGTCTGCGGAATATTCTTCTTCGGACGCCGAAATCGCATCGTCGATGGGAGTGGCGCCCGTGGCATCGTCACCGGGTTGTTATTTAGCGTGCTCGTCTGCATAACCTTTGTTTCGAATTCCGTTTTCTGCTTGGTTGGCCATTTCAACTGACCGTTTCTTGTTTGGAAATAACAAAATCAGGCTTTGCTGTCGGATTTGTCGCTCGATTGGCGAGCTGCTTGCGTGTCCGTTTGAAGTTCCGTCGCCATGAGAAGGTCTCTCCGCGACCGAGGATCTGGACCAAGGCCCGTTTGAGCCAGGGGACACCTCCCGCCCGCTGGTTATCCCAGTAGAGCCGGGGGACCCATTTGAAATTAATCTCGTAGCAGGTTGTATAGAGCTCCAGGTGGTCTTGACGCATTGTGGAGAGATCGAATCGGCTCCCGCGTTTGGGATGATCCTGCAATACCGGCTCATGGAAGATCGGGAAGATCACCGCCCGCTTTTTTGACAGGTAGCGCACCAATTTCAATGTCCGTGCCACGTCGTCGGGGGTTTCCCCGGGGAGTCCCAGGATGACGCTAAAGACCGAGAAAAAGCCGGTGCGCGTCATGCGATCGGCGGTCTCCTTGACCATCTCTTCCCAATCGTCCGGATCGAAGGGGGCCATCTTGCCTTTGCCATTGGCATGGACCAAATGCCCATTGGCGCTTTCGATCCCCATATTCACCCAGAGGTAATCGGTCCGCTTCTCCCAAGTCAGCAGCTCCCGCACCTCGCGGAGCTGCGCTTCAGACAACTGGAGCACCGACGAAATATTGGCGTGATCGATCTGCATGAAGCTGAGCCCGGGAACGCGCCTCATTTCGGCCAAAAGCTGACGCAAGGCCTCGAAATTGACATACATCCCTTTGCCGCCATAGCGAAAGAAATCTTCACTCCCGCTCACGACCGAGCTCACGCCGCTCCGGACATTCGTCTCGATGTCGCTCAGGATTGTCTCGACCGGCAGATGCTGCATCTTCTTAAAGGCGAGGGTGCAGAACTGACATGCCTTGCCACAGCCTCGGGAGATCTCGACGACGCCGAGCATCGAGCCGCCATGGATCGGGCAGATGTAATCCATCGCGGTCTGTTTCTCCTTGATGTGGGGCTCCGGCGACTTCCCCTCGATCAGATCCATGAAATATTGAGGACCCAATTCCTCGAAGTAGCCCTCAAAGACCGTGTCGATTCCTTGGTCGGCCGCTTCTTGCGGATTGTGCAGCCACTGCCACGAGCCGGCGCCCCCGCCGACCACCGTGAAGCCATAGCGTGCCTTGGCCTCTCGAATGACCCCGGTCATGTCATCCATCCATTTCCGGGTGTAAAGCCGGCCGTTCCAGAACTGGGTGGTCGTCGTGTTGGTCATCCCTTTCCCCAAGGGATCACTGGAGCTGACGCAGACAACCTTGGTCCATGGCCCCAGCAGTTTCGGCAACGCTTCGGGGGTGGTGCAAACGACTTCTTCCGGGCCCAACGGCGTGTGCTCCAGCAAGGCCGACTCCACCCGCCGAATACCAAGGGGCGCCACCTTGGCCCGGCCACGCTCATCCACCTCCAACGGCGGTGACACGAGCCGACGCATTGCCCATTCCGGGACCTGAGTCGTCTGCATTGTCGCGAAGATTCCTTCGAAAAGGACCTTATAATCCGCTGTCAGCGTTCGATCCGCGACCAGGATGACAGCGGGCTTAAGCGGCTTTCTGGCAACCGGAGCTATCATAAAAAAATCACCAAGGATTGTGACGTCTCAGCCAATAATCGCAATTCGACTCGATCTTGCGCATCTCCTCGGAGAGCTGTTTCAAGTTGCAAGGGACCCCACGATACTCGAAGCGCAAGGTGTCCGGGTCAAGGCTTCGATGAAAGGCATCCTTCCTGTAACCCTCGAGGGTGCCTTGCGGCATGACATTCATCTGAAAGAAGTTCGGATGCTCCAGTCCCTGCATCCAATCCTCGAGCCGCTCGTCGGGTCGCTCCAGCTCATCCCGTATCGTTCGCAACTGCAGCGATGAATCGTCTGCCACCTTCAGCTCGCGGCGGAGCACCTCACCGCGTTCCGCCGAGGCCTTCCGATCGGGCCAGAAAAGCCGCGACAAGTAAAGCGCATGACCGAGGAAGGCATGCACAAACATGAAGATTCGCTCGGAATCCATCGCCCAGAGCTCACTCTTGAACTGCCGCAATGCCATTTGGGCAAACCGGCATTGCTGCCGTACTTCCTCGATTAATCGAAACCGGCGCTGGGCCTCGATCCCCTTTTCAGGGCTCCCTTCCGACTCGCTCAATGCTTGTCCTTTTGTTGCGCCCGAGCCGCTTCTGCTTTCTCCATGGCATCGTCCGCCCGCTGCTGGATCTCGTCCTGCGAGGGAAGCGACTGCAGGACCTCGGGAGGGATGTCGCCATTTTGGGCGAGCTTATCGAGGCATTTGGTCCGCTCCTTCAATGCCTTGTCCGAATCGCGCTCCTTGGCAAATCGAGATTTGGCGCGGGCGCTTCGATCGCGCAGCTTCTGGTAGATATCGCCTCCGAGCAATGAGGAGATATCGACCTTCATTTTCTCTCGTTCGAGATCTTCCTGCTTCACTTCTTCGCCATTGATCGGACCCGTCTTATATTTCGGGAACATGATGGCCGCTTCCGGGCAAACCCGTGAGCACGCGGGGCAATTGGTCTTGCAATTGTCATTGTTTTGCACCTGGATTTGGTGGTCCTCCGAGACCCCGTAAACTCCAAAGAGGCAAAAGCTCAGGCACTGCATGCAATTCGTGCAGCGATCATAGTCAATGACCGGGAACCACGGCTTCCAGTTGCCATGCTCGGCGGCCTCAGCGTCATCGCGGACCTGATTCACCGTCTCGATGATCTGATCCGCGTCCGAGCCGTCGATATCCCGAAAGTGGAGGGTCACTTGGCCATTGCCATCCTCGAGCTCGGGATGGCTCCCGCCATCGAAGCGGCCCAGGACCAAGAGCTCGCTCGAATCCGCCGGTGCCACACGCCCCTGACGCGTCGCGTAGGTCATCGAGTAGCCGTTCAACAACAGTTTCTGCACCACTGCCGAGCGGTGCTCGGGCTCCAACGGTTGAGCCCCTTCGCCCTCGTAGAGGACCACCCGGAGCATCTTTTGATCCTTTAAGCTCATAAACTTACTTTCTCTGGAATTTTCTTAACGTCCCTTACGCCTCTTGACTATTTCCGGTTTCGCTCTCCCCGTTCACACCACCGCTGCTTTTGTTGGACGCCGCGGCGGTCTTCGGCAGGTTGGGCTCAAGCTCGTCGCCGAACGCCCCCTCGATCACCTCATCCGCTGTTTGCGTTCGCATGTTCAACACCTCGGTCGTCTCCTCGGACAATGGTGCGTTCGCGGCGGCAAAAAGCCACTTCACCGCACGCGGGTAACACGCCGCAATCTT
>JAHEOI010000383.1 GCA_018610125.1 Verrucomicrobiota bacterium | reverse complement strand
TGTTGTCCGTGGGGTTCCATTCGGCTATTTACCGAATGGTAGGTCAACTTGCGAGCCTGGTCAAGTCGGAGCCGTGGGGGAGTGGCTCGCTTGGCTCTAAAGGTAATGCCTCGCTACGGTACCGAGGTCCAAGTTCGCTCATGGATTGACTGGAGGGCTGCATCCATAACGGCCTGCACGCGAGCCCCGTCATGAAAGGAGGGTTGGCAGGGGCGGCGATCGTGAATGGCTTGAACGAATTCGATATCTTGATCGTATCGGAATGTGGCCACGGGATCTCCCTCGTCAGGGTTTCGGGGGCTGTCCGGGAGTGTCAAAAAGTCTCGCGGGACCGAGACAGAGCTCAACCTCTCTCCCTGTTTGCCGATCTGGATTTCATTGGGACGCTCGAGGTTGTAGATCAGGCTGGCACGACTGCCGGTGACCTCGCAAAAGTCCTGGCTGTAACCGCCTTCGCCATGGCCGCTTGCGGCCTTGCTGCTTTCCAGCATGCCGGTGGCTCCATTCGCGAATCGCGCCATCAGGCCTACCCAATCCTCGAGGTCGGAGGGGTTTCCTTCGCGTGTGGGGAAGAACTGCCGTTGATCTGCGACCACTTCTTGGATCGGGCCGAACAGTAAATGGGCAAAGTCGATCCGATGTGACAACATGTCCCCGAGCTCTCCGGTGCCGGCAAGGTCGGCAGATTGACGCCATCCGAGATAGCGGTCGCTCCAGTCTTGGAGCCGGGATGACCGGAAGTGAAAGGGGGTGCCGATCTCACCATTGTCAACCAGATGGGCCATGAATCGCATGGCCGGCACAAACCGATAAGTGAACGCCGTCATGTGGCAAATCCCGGCTTTGTCGACGGCATCGAGCATGGCTTGGCTTTCGGAGTAGCCCATGGCCAAAGGCTTTTCACAGAGCACATGCTTGCCGGCCGAGGCAGCGGCCTTGGCCATTGGCGCGTGGAACCGATTCGGCGTGGCGATGATCACAGCGTCCACCTCCGGGAGCTCCATAATTTGCCGATAATCTTGGAGGGTCGTCCGGATCCCGGTCGCTTCGGCTGCTTGCGCCAGCACTTGTTCGCTGCTGTCGCAAAGGGCGACCAATGCGGCATCGCGGGCAAGCTTCAATCCGGGCACGTGATTGGCCAGGGCGACACCGCCGCATCCTATAAGGGCTACACCGAGGGAGCTCATTGCTTTGATTGATTTGGTATTATGATTGTCGGAACTGTCACCTGATCTGCCTCAACGAAGCGGGATAAGCGCCTCGAACCGATCCGTATGACCGTCTCTTTCGGCTCCCCGTGCCTCATTTTCGTTCGTTATCGGTATCGTTCTTATCTCCAAGTCGTGATTGAACCGATCGGTCTCGCTGTTTATAATGAAGGTGGAGTGAGGGAGTCAACGTGTGACTTGACTGTATGCAGGTTCATTTACTCAAATCGAAGCTCCATCGAGCGCAAGTGACGGAAGCCGATCTGGAATATGAAGGTAGCCTGACCGTTGCCGAGGACTTGATGGAAAAGGTCGGTCTTCTGCCGAACGAGCGGGTATTGTGTAGCAACATGGCCAACGGAGCCCGGTTCGAGACGTATGCGATCCCGGGAAAACGGGGGTCGGGAGATATTGTCCTCAACGGAGCCGCCGCGCATCTGGGTAAGCAGGGGGATCGTCTGACCATTATGAGCTATGTGACGCTGGAGGCGGCCGAAGCCAAGAAATGGCAGCCCCGTGTCATTGTCCTTGGCGAAGGGAATCAGATCGAGCATTCTCGAGGGATTTGACTAAGGGAAATCGCCTTAAGGCAATTAGGGGAAGGAAGGTCGGTGAGGGGAAATATCATGCCAATAACTGCAGGTGACATCGCGGAGCGGATCGGTGGATGGGTGGACGGGAATCCGGAGATGGAGCTATCCGGCTTTACAGCGGCCGAGAACGCCCAGCCGGGCGATCTGACGTTCGCCGAGAATAGCCATTATTTTCGTTTGGCCGAGCAGAGCGCTGCTTCGGCAATCCTTGTCGATGAAGAGCAGGTCAAGGGATCGAAGGCGCTGATTCGGGTTTCCAAGCCGCGTGTGGCCTTTGCCAAGGTGGTGCCGTTTTTCTTTCCCGAGCCGCAACGGACACCCGGAATTCATCCGACCGCCGAGGTTGCTTCGAGTGCCACGGTCTCCGGGTCGGCCTATGTCGGTCCCAATTGCGTGATCGAGGAAAATGTCCGGCTTGGTCAGCATGCCGTGCTGCATGGCAATAACTATGTCGGTGCCGAGTCTGCCATCGGCGATGAAGCGCAGCTCTTTCCAGGGGTCATCGTTTATTCGAAATCCCTGATCGGGAATCGCTCACGAATCCATGCCAATAGCGTGGTTGGCTCGGATGGCTTTGGCTACGTCATGGAAGCGGGGCGTCATTTAAAGGTGCCTCAAATCGGGTACGTCGATATCCGAGAGGATGTGGAAATCGGTGCCAATGTAACGATTGATCGAGGGGCGTTGGGACCGACAGTGATCGGTCGGGGGAGCAAGATCGACAACCTGGTGATGATTGCTCATAACGTTGAGATCGGTGAGCATTGCATTGTCGTGGCCCAAGCCGGGATTGCGGGGAGCACTCAACTTGGGAATTATGTCACTTTGGCCGGTCAGACAGGGGTCGCGGGGCACCTCAAGCTGGGCGATCGCAGCACGGTTGCGGGTCAATCGGGAGTGATGCACAATATCGGTTCCGGCGAGAAATGGTTCGGCTCGCCGGCACAACCAAGCCATCAGATGAAGCGTCAGCTTATCGCGCAACAACAGCTTCCGGATTTGCTTCGTCGGGTTGGTGAGCTGGAAAAGCAGCTCCAAGCAATCCATTCCCAATCCACAGTACCCCAGCCCGGTGAAATGGAGTAGGCGGGCTCAATGAACAGCGGTCAGCCCAAAACGTCATCATTCTCGGCACTCCTTTGCCTTTTCCTGGTGATAATCCTTGGGGCGGGTGAGCTGACGCCGACGTGGGGGCTTCCTGAGCAGACCGGGGACCTTAATGAGGACGGGCGCTTGACGATTAAGGATGTGGCTTTCCTGGTCAACCACTTGCGGGGAACGGCGCCGTTGCCATCGGAAGTAGCCCTGTTTGCGGATGTAAATCGCGACGGTGCGTTGACGAAATCGGATTCCACTCGACTGGCGAAGGCGGCGGTGGACCTGGTGACCGTTCCGACAATCGACCTCAAGGCACAGGACAGCGATTACGACGGACGGAATGATGCACAGGAGATCGAGGACGGGACCGATCCCTTGGATCCCGACAGCGTTGAGTTCGTTCGTCTCGGCCATTGGAAGTTTGATGAGGCCTCGATGGTCGGCGAAACGGGCCAGATGCCTTTAGAGAATGTCGGTACGACGAATGTCCCAAGTTTTGCAGGGCTTGCGTTGGCTCATAAGCCAAGCGAGCCGAAATCCATCCTTCGTTACCGAGATGTCGAGCCGAATGGAAGCCCCAATTTCAACCTAAGAAATGGCGCTTTTCGCTTTTGGTTTAAACCGAATTGGGGCTCGGGTGAGGGGCCCGGAGAGACTGCCCGATTGTTGACGGTCGGAGAATCGGCCCAAGACGCCTCTCAAGGTTTCTGGGGTGTTTCCATCAACGCCTCGGGAAACGAGATCCGTTTTGTATCCCAGGCGGGTGGGAAAGAGAAGAAGCACGTGGTCGCCCCGATCGATTGGGAAGCGAACCGATGGCATAAGATCCTTGTGACGTACACGCCGACTTTCACGGCGATTGAAGTCGATGACGAGCGGCTCCCAAATGCGGGTAATGGGATGACAGTGGTCCCTTCCAAGTCGGTTCGAGAGAGCGACGGACTGACGATTGGAAGCGCTCGGGATGGCACAAAACCGGCCAAGGGGGCGTTCGAGGAGCTGGAAACGTTCAATTATCGCCCAGGGGGCGATATCGATAAGTATTCTCATGATTTTACCTTGAGCGCCTCGATCCAATCGTCTCCGGAGACAATTCGCCTCGATTGGAAAGGGATTCCCGGAGACCCGGTGTTGATCGAACGGCGCCCGGTCGGCGAACGAAATTGGAGCGTGCTGGCTCGGAACTACCACCAATGGAGCTATACGAATGCGCCGGCAGCTATCAAGCCGACGACTCGATATGAATTCCGAATTCGGCGTGAAGAAGCGAATCTCGATGAGCAAAAATCGACAACGGATGAGCTGTTTGATCGGTACGTTGTTTCAAGAGTGGAGCCGGAAGTGATTCATGAACGAGGGCGGGCATTGGTGCTGGTGGACGAGACCGTGGCACCCGAGCTGAGTGCGGAGCTTGACCGATTGAAAAGGGATCTCGTCGGCGATGGCTGGCTGGTAACTCGACATCAGGTGCCTCGGCATGACGACCAAAACTGGGAAAACAATATCCCTAAAATCCGTGAGATCAAAGCCCTCGTCGAGAGCGAGTATCAGAAGAATCCGGAGAGCTTGAGGGCCGTATTCCTAATCGGTCATGTGCCGATCCCCCAGTCCGGGCAATTCCGTCCCGATGGCCACCATGATCGACCATGGCCGGTCGATTTTTATTACGGCGATACCGTCATGCCGCCCCGTGAAACGGTCACAGACAATGACCCGGCAGGCGCATTCTACGAGACCTCTTCAGATTTTCACGTGCCCGGCCCCCAAATAACCGAGGACTTCAACGTGCTTGCTAACGATGTCCGTTGGATTAAGGTCGACAACGTCCAGCCCTTTCGTGCCGATCGCCAAATCTCCATTCTCGAGCTTCGGGGACTGGCAATCGATGGCTCGGAGAGCAATGTCAACGTCGAAGCCGTCACGAAGAGAGCGCTCAATGGGGAGAGCTACCTCAAGGTCGAATTCCTCAAAGACTTGGGGAGCATCGATGTGTCGGAATCGCAGGGGGTGAAAGTCGTTCGAATTCACTGGTCGGACGTTCTTGAGCATGAAGGGATAAAGGACCGGCTCCGGGGCATTCCGCCCGTGCCCAACGTGCCGAGCGACGGGATCTTTGATCAGCGACGCTTCCCGTCCAGCATCGAGGTCGCTGTCGGGCGAGTCGATTTTGCCAATCTGCCGACATTCACTGAAACGCCGCCGGACGGGGTTGCCCTAATCTCTGAGATCGACCTGCTCAAGCGGTATCTTGATAAAAATCATCGCTACCGGCAGCACAAGCTTCGTTTTCGAGATAAGGTTGCCTCACTTGGTTTTTTCGGAGGATCGCTCGGAGTTGACCCCAATCGCTTGCTCTATAGCTATGCCCTCAAAAATGTTAGTGCCTGGTTCGGGCTTGAGCCAACGCGAATACGTCAAGTCAACCATTTCAAGACTCAGGGGAATTATCTCTGGGGCTTCCAATTTGGGGCCGGCTTTTACGACGCGATCGGGGTGGGGAACAAAAGTCATTCCCACACGACAGCGGACTTCGCGGACCCTTCGAAGGCGCCGAATACCGGTTTCTACGTGTTGGACGGCTCGTTTTTTGGTGAATGGAACACCGAGGATAACTTGCTTCGAGCGAGCCTTGCCCCGACCGGCTCAGGCTTGGCAGCGCTGTGGGGACGGTGGTTCAAACAGCGGTGGCAATCGATGGCCTGGGGTGATAGCCTAGGGAAAAGTGTCGTCAAGACCATTAATGGCTTGGATACGCGAGATTTCGTCTTATTCGACTGGAGCAACGGGTACAACATCCATATCGCTTTGATAGGCGATCCGACATTGCGGCTCTATGTGGATTCACCTCCGACAGGACTGGTCGCCGAGGCGGAGGGTGGGGACGTTTCGCTTAGCTGGGACGGTCCGCCGTCTCCGCAGGTTGGCTATTTTGTCTATCGCTCAGTCAATGGATTGGAGGGGCCATTCGAGCTGCTGACCGAGGAAGCGCTGGCTGGGACCGGATTCACCGATGAAGCCGCTCCGGATGGCGCGAAACTTTATCAGGTACGCGGGGTTCGTGACGAGGTGACCGGCAGTGGTGTATTTAGGAATCTGAGCCAGGCCGCATATGCTTCCGTGGAATAAACCCGACCGGGAGAAGCCTTGGAGTTATTTATGAAGGCGAAATCCTTGAGTCTCTGCTTGATGCTCGCGGTGATGACCGCGTTCGGGCAAGGGACGTTTAATTTCAGTAACCGTGTGCCTTCCAAGGGAATCGACGCCCCTGTGTTTCACTTGGATGGGACTCGGCTTGCCGGTTCCCAATATCTGGCGCAGCTCTATTTGGGGATGACCGGCGAGTCACGGGAACCATTTAAGCGAGTCAGTGACCCGGTCGCGTTCGGGATTGGCGATAATGCCGGCTATTGGGGAGTCGATGAAGACCTGACACGCACCGTTGACTGGATTGCTCCCGGTCAGGAGGCAAGAGCTCAGGTGCGGGTGTGGAACGTCAATGGCGGTGAGACATTTGAAACGGTCGTAGCGAGCGGGCGCAACGACATTGCGGCCGGGTTGTCGGATACTCTCATGTTAAAGGCCGGGGCTCCCGAGAGTCCGACTTTCCTGCGAAACCTTGAAGGCTTTTTCGTTTATCCGGCTTCAATGATCCCGGAAAACTCGGTTCTGTCGCTCACTTTGTTTGGGGTTGCCTTGATCGTCCTTTTCCGACGCTAAGTGGAGTCTGATCGGTTTTCCCCTCCCCCGGAGGTCAGCTCTATCCGAGGGAGGCATTCCCACGACCCGCGAAGACGCGGCATTATGGAACGTCATCAGTGGCAGACATCGTTTTTGGTCTGCGCCAGGCATTCGTCTCCCCTCTTGCGAAGGGAGACGAATGAGGTGAAGGAGCCGCCAAGGGCTCAGTCTTCTTCGCCTTGTAGCTTGGCAATGACCGTGAAGTCCTCGAGGGTCGTCGTGTCTCCTTTGACTTCCTCCCCGGAGGCGATCTCCTTGAGGAGTCGCCGCATGATCTTTCCGGAGCGGGTCTTGGGGAGTGCCTCGGCGAATCGGATATCGTCGGGTTTGGCCATCGGGCCGATCTCTTTGGCCACGTGACTCCGGAGCTCCTCCCTGAGCTTGGGGGTTGGGTCGGCACCCCCTTTGACAGTGACAAAGGCGACCAAGGCTTGGCCTTTGACCTCGTCCGGTCGTCCTACCACCGCTGCCTCGGCCACCTTTGAGTGACTGACGAGCGCGCTTTCCACCTCGGCGGTCCCGATCCGGTGGCCGGAGACATTCAAGACATCATCGATTCGGCCGACAACCCAGAAATAGCCATCTTCATCCTGACGGCAACCGTCACCGGTGAAATAACATCCTTTGACCTCACTCCAGTACGTCTGTTTGTAACGTTCCGGATCGCCCCAGATCCCGCGAAGCATGCTTGGCCAGGGTTGCTTGATGATCAGTTTGCCGCCGGTATTTTTCGGGACCGGTTTCCCATCTTCGTCGACGACTTCGGGCACGACCCCAAAGAACGGCAAGGTTGCCGAGCCCGGCTTTGTCGGCGTAGTCCCCGGTAATGGCGAGATCATGATTGCCCCTGTCTCGGTTTGCCACCATGTATCGACAATGGGGCAGCGTTTCCCCCCGATCACTTCATAATACCACATCCATGCCTCGGGATTGATCGGCTCACCGACAGTCCCCAGGAGTCGCAGTGAGCTTAAATCATGACGCTTCGGCCATTGATCGCCCCATTTCATGAATGCCCGAATTGCGGTCGGGGCGGTGTACATGATCGTTACGGAATATTTGTCGACGATCTGCCAAAAGCGGTCCGGTTCCGGGAAGTTAGGGGCTCCCTCGTACATCAGGGTGGTGGCGCCATTGGCCAGCGGGCCGTAAACCACGTAGCTGTGTCCGGTGACCCACCCGACATCGGCGGTGCACCAGTAGACGTCGTCATCCCGAATATCAAAGACATACTTGGTTGTCATCTTAACTCCGAGCAGATAACCACCGGTGGTGTGGAGGATGCCTTTTGGCTTTCCAGTAGACCCGCTGGTGTAAAGGATATAAAGTGGGGCTTCGCTATCCATCTTCTCAGCCGGGCAGCTCGTGTCGACTTGTCTGAGCTCTTCATGCCACCAGACATCTCGGCCGGATTGCATCTCAACGTCTGAGGCCGTCCGCTGCAAGACGATGACTTTCTCGACGGACCCTGCCAAGGTCGTCCCGTTTGTGTCCTCCAGCTCAAGGGCCTCGTCGACCTTTTCCTTCAGGGCGACGACCTCACCTCGACGAAACCCACCGTCTGCCGTGATCACCATCTTGGCTTGGCAATCATGGATCCGTTCGGCCACCGATTGCGCGCTAAATCCTCCGAAAACGACCGAGTGGATGGCTCCGATGCGGGCGCAAGCGAGCATGGCAATTGCCGCCTCGGGAACCATCGGGAGATAGATAATGACACGGTCCCCTTTTGATACCCCGTTCCGCTTGAGCACATTGGCAAACTGACAAACCTGGCGGTGCAGTTGGTGGTAAGTCAGCGTTCGCTCTTCACCCGGTTTTCCGGGCTCGGCCGGCTCGCCTTCCCAAATAATCGCCGCCTTGTTGGCTGTCGGCGTGCCGAGATGCCGATCCAGGCAGTTGTAGCTGACATTGAGCTGACCACCGACAAACCACTTGGCATAGGGGGCCTTCCATTGGAGGACCTTTCGCCATTCCTTGAACCAGACGAGCTCTTCCCGAGCTTCGCGGTCCCAAAATCGCTCGGGCTCGTTGATCGATTCGCGATACAGCTTGCGGTACTTCGATAGGCTCTTGATCCGGGCCTCCTTGGCGAATGATTCCGGGGGTGAGAAAACCCGTCCCTCCTGCAGCACCGAGGTAATACCACTCTTAGAGGAAGATGTCGTCTTTTTCTTCATAACATGACTCGAGTTACATCTTAGGAAACTGGAACCGGATCTTAAAAAAGACCTTCGAATCGCGTCAACGGAAACTCGAGCGGAATATTGAAAATGTGGAAATAAGAAAGAAGGAGATTGTTATCCGCGAAGTACGCGAAGGGCACGAAGCAAAGACGAACTTACCGAGCGCCACGACCAGAGGATCTTCCCTGATAGGGACGCCGTCCTCGGCGTCTCACTTCCCTCAGCCCCAAGCCGGCACGGAATATGCTTTATAGGGGGCGAGATGGCATTGGGGATTGCGTTACCACCGAGGTGTGGTACCGATAGGGAAGGCCCCAGAATTGCCGAGCGCGACGGCGTTGGAATATCGTAAGCCAAACAGAACTCGAAATAGGTTGGGTATGAGGATTTCGCTATGTATTTTATTGGCCTTGGGAGTGATCCCCCAGTTGGCTCAATCCCAGGTTACGATCAGCTCGTCGGATATGTACGACGAGGCGGGGCTGTTTTACAAAGTGTACGCCAACAACGGTTTTCCTGACTTGGCGGAGGGGACGGTATCCGTTTCCGGCTTGTTGGGGGAGCGCGGTGGCCCTCAACTTTGGGACTTCAAGAAGGATGGCCCGGACGATAGGAATTTCCCCAAGGACCGCGCCTTTCGGTTCGATTATGTGAAGCCGGAGGAAGTGGAGCACAGCGAATCATTCCCCAAGGCGGAGCTTGTTGAGCGTATGACTGATATTACCGCGGAGAGCGGGACCGCGGAGGATGTTTCGAAGGTCCCGCCCCAATGGCTCTTTATAACTCAACAACCTGGCACCGGGCGAATCAATCATGGGTTCTTCGCGCAGCTTGATGCCGGTGGCCTGATTACAATCCCTCCCTCCGCGACGAAATTCGATCCCCCAATTGTCGAGTTTCCCGATCCGATGAACTTCGGGGACACGTGGAGTGATACGACGCAGTATTCGATCAATTTCTCCGGCAATAACGAAGGGGAAGACGGATTCACTCTGGGCCCGACCCGTATGGTCGTTATCCGTAAGACGGAAGCCGAGGTCGATGCGTACGGCCGGATCGATCTCCCCGAAATCGGGTTTGCCAAATGCTTGAGGGTCAATGAGCTTCTGGAACTTGAGTTTCAGACCGACCTTACAGGGAGCGGGCTCCAGACGATTGCTCGCCGGTTCGTACGAAATTATTATTGGGTGGCGGACGATTTGGGAATTGCAGCGCAGATTACCTCACGGCCTAAAGAAGGAACCCCGCCGGCGGACGATTTCACTTCGGCGGCCTTTTTTACACGGACGTTCGCGTCAAACCATCCCGAGAATGATGACCAGGGACCGGCACAGAAGCCTTTGGAGCTCGGCATCAGCATTAGCAAAAACGAGGCTCTGCTGAAGTGGAATGACGTTTCCGGCGTCAATGGGTTCCGAGTGGAATACACTTCCGATCTCTCTGATCCGGATTCATGGACCGAATTGGATACCACCACGGGCACGTTTAGCGTGGACACGCTCAACAAAAGTCAGAAAATGCGGTTTTATCGCGTGATTGAAGAGAAAGAAGAGAAATAAGGTCGTCTCCAGGGCCGTTGGAATCGAGTTATGAGGAGGCAGCGAAACGAGAAGACCGCCGGATTCACACTTATCGAGCTGCTGGTGGTGATCGCCATTATTGCCATTTTGGCGTCGCTGCTTCTTCCTGCGTTGGGTGAGGCCAAACAAGCAGCCAAGACAGCCAAGTGCAAGAGCAACCTCCGTCAGGTAGGGATCGGTCTTACCTCTTACACGCTCGATAACCATCATTATCCGGTATTTAACTGGGATCCTTACTCCGAGGAGACATTCCAATACTGGCCGGCGCGCATCGAAGATTACACCGATGCCAACTGGACGAACGGGCTCTACCGGTGTCCCGATTATGAAGGGGCAACGGTCCCGGGAAACAGGCAAGGGGTCCCTTTGGGAAGTTATGGTTATAACGCCAACGGGACGAAATTCCTTCGCAGCCGGCTCGGGCTGGGAGGGATCTACTCCAAGACATTGTTTCAAACGCCGCCCCGTCCGGATCTTGCCAACATCCCGAAGCACGGAATCCATGTTAAGCAGTCGGAGGTCAAGGCTCCCAGTGACATGATTGCCCTGGGAGATGCCCATCTCATCTGGGTCAACGGGGTGATCATGAACGGCTTATACGGCGCCGAAGAAGGGGAAACCTACAGCGGGATGGCAATGATCGATATTAACTCACGCAACGGGGTGCAATCGACATTTTGGCCCGGTAGCAGCGGTATCATCGAAGCGACCAAAAAGCGCCACGACGGTCAGTACAACATCGTCTTCGCTGACGGGCACACCGAGACAATCCATCGAAAAGAGCTCTTCAAGAAAACCCCTGAGGCGCTTCGTCGCTGGAACAATGATCACCAACCACATCGGAAGCTGCTCACCGACCCGTTTTAAGGCAGCCCTCACATTTTGGCGGTGACAAGTCACGCGCACTCCATAAGATAAGCTAGCGTGCGTCGCAGGCCCGAAGCGCAAACCCTAAAACCGACTGAAATTCGCGCCAAAATGTGAGTCTGAGGAAGTGGCAGGCGCTTCCCGCTCTTGTGTTCTTGCGAGCCAGGGCGCTCGATCCATTTCCAGTTGCTCCAGTACGCATTCTCGGCGCCGTCCGGGATGTCCGCTGGAGAGGAATAGGTGTGCCCAATGGCATACTTATTGCTTTGCAAACCGTAATGTGCGGAAGCTTAGGGAAATCCCCTTGGGGAACGCACACGGCTTAATGGCTGCTTATGAAAACGCAATTGCTGACCTACTTTCTTAGATCCTATGGCTTGTTGGCTCTGGGAGTGATGTTGGTTACCCCTTCCCTGGCTCAGCCCCCTTCCCGGGTTTCCCCCGAGCCTGGGCCTGTTCCAATCGAGGTGATCGATTTATCCGTTCCGCGAATGGAAGCTTCCGACATCCATTCGGAAAGCAGCCAAGACCACACAGTGACCGTGTTTTATGGTGGCGATGTGGATCGTGAATCCCTGGGTGATGGGGATATCTGGATTGTCAGTCGGCGCGGCTACAACCAAATCGGGTATTTGGAAACAGTCGAGGAAAGGCGAATGAAGAGGCCTCTTCGCGACCCGAAAAGCGCGGAACCTGACGGCCGCAGACTTGATTCAAACGGACCTCATGGAGCCCCAATGGTACCGCCTCGCTTGGGTGAGACTTCCGAGAGGTTGCCCCGGGAGCGGAACGGTTGGAAGGCCATTTATTCTATTCCTGTCCCGGAGGAAGGATGGACCAAAGCCAACGTCGGACGATACGCGGTATTGCTGCAGCCTGAGCAAGTTCGACGCGACGATGACAAATCCCTCCCTCCGGCATTGTTGGGGGCATTTCACAATCGAATCGGGGAAACTGGGGAAGCTCCCCCAAACGCGCCGCTAAAAACTCGGATTCAAATCCATGCCACGTCTGAAGGAACGGTGGCGGAAGTGACCCTCGTATTTCGCAATTCTGGCTACCAGGTCACTGATTGGGGGCAGGTTCAGCGCGATGGAAAGCGGGTGTGGGTGGACGTGGAATTCAAGGGCCCGGAGGAAGGCCAGATTGTCAATCCGGTGGTCACTCCAATCTCGCATCGTTACGAGCTGTCCGATTTGCCAGAAGGCGACTACCGGTTCGTCGTGCGTGATAACGAGACAGACTTGGCTTCAAAGCGTTTGAAAATTGGCAAGGGCCGTCCTGTGCCCGCCGAGGTGAAATTGATCTTGGGCGATTTGCAGGAGAGTCCGGTTTCCTTGCGCGCGCACCTCCGGTTCCTCGAACCTTTCTATCATATTAGCGATCAAGGGAAGCCACGCCTGGAGGGAAAAACCTTTGTGATCAATGGCGAGGTCAAAGGGGAATTTCATATCCCGGAAAAGCGCGGCGAGTCGGAGACTTATAACCTCAACTATAATCTGGAGGTTCCCGAGCCCGGGGAATACCAAATCGTCTACCGCATCAATGGCTTTCCTTACGCCAAAAAAGCCTTCCGTTTTCCGGAGGGCAAAGATGAGCGTCCGTTTCCAGCAAAAGCTTCCATTAAGATCGAGCAAACCGAGAAGGCGGTCTTCGCCAATGTGCGAGCGACCTTTTTCGACTTTCCTTATCATTCCATCATTGATTGGGGAGAGCCGACCCGGGATGGAAATCGATTTCTTTTGAACGCCAAGGCGAACCCGGTGCAATTCATCCGCGAGCCGGATGAGCCGACGGTCCAGACGCATCGCTATCTGCTGCTGGAGAGCCCATTTGACGATACCCCAAACCTCGAGGGCTCAGGGGGCTCGGGATCGGCGATGGTTGACGCCGGTCCTTATGAGGTCGTTTTTCAAATGAACGGGGTTGCATTTGCCAAGACACGTTTCATGCTGGGTCCTGACGAAGGGGAGCTTCCCCCGGGGAAAGGGCCGGATGACGAGGATAACGACGATGGCCAAGGTGTTTGGAGCGACGTCTTGACGGAGATGAAGGCCAATGTCGGTGAGCAGACGGTTGAGATCCACGCATCTGCCGATTTTAGCGAGACCGGTCGGGACGTGACCCTGAATCATTGGGGTGAGTCAAAACGCAAAGGACGGAAAATCTACTTGGATCTGTTCGTGGACAGGATGGCCCTTGAGGAGAATCCAGACAGCCCGCCGCTGCCAAAGCCGGTGTTTAGCCGAACGTTTCAGTTCCATGGCTTGCGCCCCGGAAACCACATCTTCGTTTTAAGAATTAATGGTACGCCCGTGGACCGGTCCATGTTCCTGATAAATCGCGGTCACCCTTTCGGACGATGGCTGGAGAAATGGTTAAAGAGGGACGAAGGCCCGTCGGGAGAAGCTCCTATGCCGAAGCAGCCGGGTGACGCTGATGGGGATGGCGCGCCCGATTTCGTTGAATGGGCCATGAGCTCAAGCCCGATCGATCCCAAGGACCGCGGGCAAGCGCACGCCGATCTGCAACGCAAGGATAACGGCCTCCATTTCGGCTTACGCTTCAAGCGCCCGGTCGAGGCAATGGACCATGTGGAATACCGGATTGAGGTCTCGGATGACCTTATCCATTGGCGACAAGTCGAAGAGCAGGAGATTACCGAGGAAATTAATCGCTCCTCCGCTAATGGGGTTGAGGAAGTCACAGCAGGCTTAAGGAACGCGATCGACGAGCTCGATTCTCAATTCATTCGTATCCGCGTCGTCGAGAAGTAGGAAGGTAGGAAGGTAGGAAAGTAGGAAGGTAGGAAGGTAGGAAAGTAGGAAGGTAGGAAAGTAGGAAAGTAGGAAAGTAGGAAAGTAGGAAGGTAGGAAAGTAGGAAGGTAGCCTCTCAGTGTGAGCTCAGTCTTAAGGTTGTTTCAACGACGCGGTCTCTCCATTGCGAAATCGGCCGCGGCCTCCGAGTGAAGCTCGGTCGTGTCAAAGATGGGGAGTGGGAGCTCAAGAGCGTCTCGCAGCAGCGAGAGCTCGGTGCAGCCCAGAATCAGTCCGTCTGCTCCACGGCGCTTGAGCTCTCCAAGTATCTTGGAGCATTGCCGCTGGGATTCAGGAGAAATCTCACCGCGGCACAGTTCGTCATAGATGACGTGATGCAGCCATTCCCGGTCGCTCTCTCCGGGAAGAATCGTCTCAATGCCGTGCTTCGATCGAAGGCGCTCGGAATAGAAGTCTCCTTCCATTGTAAACTTGGTTCCCAAAAGCCCAAGACACGAGCAGCCATGATGCTTTGCGGCTGCGGCGGTGACATCGACAATGTGCAATATCGGCAGGTTTAACGCCTGCTGAACTTCGTCCGCTACCTTGTGCACCGTGTTCGTGCAAAGGAGCAGGAAATCGGCACCGGCTTTCTCAACACTTTGGGCGGCCCTGATTAATTCGGTAGCGAGCTTCTCCCACTCCCCATCATGGGCGAGGCGCTTGATAGGAGCAAAGTCGAAGCTGTATAGGATAATTTTCGCCGAGTGATCGTCACCCAGCTCCTTGCGAACCCTCCGGTTGATACGCTCATAGTAAATCCGGGTCGATTCCGGGCTCATTCCGCCGAGCATGCCAATCGTCTTCATAAAGTCGGCGTGAGATAGCTTCCAGAGCGGCTCCCGGGCCACGGTCAGCCGGTTGGTTGCATCGCAGCCCGAGAGACCGTGTCATAAAGTCACCGTAGGTCCACCTCGATTTGCTCCGATTGTTGCGCTTTGGCCGTGAGAGGGGAAATTTCCCGTTCAATCCCTTTTTCCGGATCACGCACCCGTACGGTGTACCGACCTGCCTCGAATACTGGCGGCTGATAGGTGGCCCCCGGGGCCCGCAACGTGTATAACAGCTCGTTCCCTTCCGTTAGGACGTCAATGACCGGCTGCTTGACGCCTCGAATGGAGAGCGTTGGCAACATCGCGTTACGGGACCGCCCATAGTTGTCGAGCATATCGACCTCTACCGGCCAGCCCTCGCATTGCTCATCCCTCGTCGGGTCCGCCAAGTAAGGCCAGCATTCGAGCGTAACGCGGCGCGCCGATTTGTCGAAACGCGCCAAGCCGATCCCGGATGCCTTCCGCCGCATTCGCTCCAATGGCGGACCGCCCGGATTGTCCACCGGGTTATGGACCGCAAGCACGGTCATCGGATGGCCAAAGCCGTCGGTGAAATCGCCGGTGTTCCGTGGCGAATCCGAGGAGCGATTCTTGCCCGGTGATTTCGGGTGAAACCACCGCAAGTAGCCCACGTTGACGGCAGGCCCTGCGAACGCCACTCCGGCATCGCGATGGTCATCGATGCCGTAATGCACCACAGCCGGCAGGTGCTGATCTCCGGCAAGGTGCACGGCAAAGCATTTGCGGATTTCGCGCAAAGCGTTGTTGCGTGGTGTTTGAGGCCATGCGTTCGAGTCGAAATCAGCCACGAGGTAATGGTCTCGTCCGCCGTGGTGGGTCGCCATCGCGGTGAAGATGGTTTGGGAAAGAACGGCCTTCATTTCCGCGTGGCGCCAATCCGTGGCCCATTCGCGGAGAAACCGCAACTGGCGCTCGCCCAGCAATTCGGCCTCGGGCACGTCCGCCTTTTCCACGTCGTAATCCGGGCTTGTGACCCAGTCCGATCGCGTCTCGGTCGGCGGCACAACGCCTTCCGGTCCGGTTTTAAACATTCGGTCGGCAAGGATCGCAAAACTGACGCCACCATAGGTCATCGAAGTGTGGTAGACGCCGATGTTCCGCTTGATGGGCGTCGGGTCGTAAGGATCGGGCAGGTGCGCGGTTTGAGTTCGATGCACCGTATTGACCCAGCGGGGCTGCATGCGGTAGCCGCCGCGCTGAAACGCCTTCTCGTTGGCCGCTCCGGACTCACCCCACACATTGCCTTGATACACATCGTGATCGTCCGGTATGGTCACGGTCGGTCGATCGCGCATCAGATCCCGCCACGTCAGCCCATGCAGATTCCAGTGGTGGAGGTAATCGAGCAGTGCCGTGCTTAGTGGCCCGCGCACAATCCCATATCCGCCGCTCCCTTCGTAAAACTGGTCGCCTACAAAAGTAAGCACGTCCGGGTCGGCCTTGGCCATGTTCGCGACATACTGCGAGTTCGGAAATGCGTCGTGATGGTTGCAGGAGATGTCCGCCACCACCAGCTCCCGCTTCTCAGTCGGCTCGCGCCGGATTGTCCCGGTCCATTGGTGCTCTTTAGCGGTGCCGTCGGTGTGTCGGATTGCATAAGCCAAGCGGTAGGGCGTGCTCTCCTCGGAGCTCCAGTCGGGAACGCGGAACGTGGCTGTACGGGCATCCGGGTCGATTTGCTCTTCCGCAATGGTGGCCCACTTCCCGTCATGCTTTACTTGGAGTCGGACTGTTTTCTCGTCCTGCTCGCCAAGCGGCGGCATCTGAGCGGTCATCTTCATGACACCGCCCGTAAGGGTGTACTGACTGAACAGGATCGGGCCGAACGCTCGTTCTTCGTGCGCTTCCACCTTGTCGCCGGTTACCTGCCAATCGGCAAACCAAAAGCGGCCGGTCCCTTGCGGCGCCTTTTGGCCCCACCCCTGAAACGATTGCTTGCCAAAGTTCGAGACCAACGCAAGGTTGCCGACCAATGTGTCGGATGACACCGAATCGTGGACAACGGCTCCGAGCACTTTGCCGGTTTCAGGGTCGTGGCCTGTCAGTCGCAGTCGATAACCGCTTTTGGATGGCTCGGCATCGAGGCGCAGTGTCACTGAGCCTGCCAGCGTTAGCCGTTTCGACGTTTGTTGCCCGATGAACAACCGTCCGTCGGATATCAAACCGGCACTAAGACCACGTCCCCGTATGAGGGCGCTGCGATAATCCTCAAGAGGTCCTTGCACACCGACGGAGAACCCTGCTGTTCCATTTCCCGAGGCGAGCTTGCCTCCGACCCGTCCTACAGTGACGCTCATTTGCAGCCGCCCCTTCTTTTGACCGAGCTGTCGTGTCAGGAGCTGCACATTGCGATCCCTGGCAGCCTTGACAGGTTCGATTCGGCCCTTTGTGAGCCGCCAGTCGCGCAGTGGGTTGGCCCAGTAATCCCTCCCCAGCCAAACGCGGTCCGGCTGTCGCTGCCAGTCACTCGCAAAGCTCGGGGCGTCCGAAGCCGTTTCTGCCAGAAGGCTGTTGGAACTACTGCCCACAGCCACACCGGCTGCAAGAACCCCGGAATTCTTTATAAATTGCCGTCGTGTGATTTCGTCCATAATCGCTTGGTCCCTGGAAAATTATCGATTCGGTTTCCCATTGCCCTCAACCTCGACATGCTCAACAGGCCCAAGACGCCGTTGGCGATCGTGACAAGGTTGCATGAAGACGAGTCTTGATGACACAAGCCATAGGCGTCAAGCGATAAGAGTCGCTGCCGATCTTGCTCGAAGGGTCTTTTTGAGACAAAACGGCGGTTGTCAGCGACAACAGACCCTACTTTGCCTGAACAGTTTGACATTCAGGGCCGCGTACGCGCTTTCGACCGCATCGTTGAGCTTGTTCAATGGCACAAACGTTGAACAGACCGTGATTAATGGGGTCCAATTGAAGGTGGGGGGAATGGATCGATTGGAAAGGGACAGAATAATTGGTTAAGGATGAACGTTACGACGGTTTCGAGCAGGCAGTTCGATATGACCGGCATACGAAAGCAAAGCGACCGGACCGATGGCTAAGCCACGGGTTGGAGTTGTTGGCGCTTCGGCGGGCTTTAAATGGCGTCAGCGCCGAGCGGGTCTTGGACGCCCCATGCGGGACGGGTCGAATCCATTCCATCTTAACGGAGAAATTTCCGGCGGTGGTCTCGTTGGATAGCTCGGAGTCGATGCTTCGGGTGCACAACGCCAATGCGCCCTCCGGGATGGTATGCCAGGGTGACGTGTTTCATCTCCCATTCGCGGAAAACCAGTTTGACTGGGTCATCTGTCACCGCTTGTTTCACCATTTGCAGGACGGGGACCGACGAGCACGTCTGTTGAGCAGCTTTGGGCGAGTCGGTCGCAACGGGGTCGTGTTTACCGCCTGGATTGAGACACCGTTTAACAGGCGCCGCGGGTCCCGTCGCCGCAGCCTCCCGATCTCCGACGTCAACAAGGCAGCCGTGCAATCCGGGTTAAGGGTGTCGCGGGTCTGCTATGCCGCTTGGCCGTTTCAACCGAAGGCGGTTGTCATCGCCCGGAAAGATCGGACCTGATTGAGCTTGGCCGATCCGGCACCGAAATCGACCATGGCTGATTTTATCGCGTCGGGGTGGCACGAGATTCTCCGGCACAATGGGATTCACGACTTCGAGAATGTCTGGAGGCTTGCCGGTGAATGGTATGAACCGCCGGATTCTTGGAGAAGCGGATGGAGCGGTGTCGTCCGCTGTACGCTAAAGCTGCCGACCGACGGCTCCGTTGAGGTTTTCGTCAAGCTTCAGAAGAACTCTTTGTGGCGTACGGTACGTCACCCATGGACGGGCATTCCAACGGTCGAAAAGGAATGGCGGAACATACGCCATTGTCAAGAGCGTGGCCTGTCGACGATCGAACCGGTTTATTTCGCCAAGCGTCGGGGAGGAGGCAATGTGCGTGCTGTCATGATGACCAAAGGACTCACGGATTTCGTGTCGATTGAAGACCTTTTGCGCCGATGGCGCCGCTTCGGTTGGCCTCCGCCGGCGACCCGGGCAAGCATTGTTCGTCAAGTCGCAAGCAACGTGGCCGCAATGCACCGACATCGCCTTTGCCATAGCAGTCTCTATCCCAAGCACCTGTTCATTGGCGGTCCATTGGCGAGCGACTCATCCGGGAGTGTCGGTGAAGATAAGGTTGGCGTGTGCCTGATCGACCTCGAGTCCATGCGCCGATGTTGGTTTCGGTGGCAAGCAGTGCTCCGCGATCTCGATTGCCTCAATCGACACTTTCGAGGGGTAAGCCAAACGGACCGCCTACGGTTTTTAATGGCCTATCTCGAGATCGATCGCTTAACAACTCTGGCCAAGCGGCTGCACAGGCGTCTTGACCGGATGGCGCAACCGAAAGCACGATGGCGCCGGCTATATCAAACAGATTTTTCTTGGTTGGGGAGAGCCATAAGGAAGAGGCTTAAACGTTGTTCAAAGTGCTAAAATCGGCCACGTTTGATGAATGTCAGGGGAATGCGAACGCGATGAAGCTGCCAATCGGTCATGGATATTAAAGGAGTCTAGCCCCAATGGAAAAGATAATGAAACCAAGGCAATCGTCCGGTTTGTGCCGGGTAACGGGAAGCATCTTGTGCGGAGCGAAGCGGTCTCGGCTTTTTCTAGGGGGCTTGCTTTTGTTTTCGCTTTTGGGGCAAGCTGCCGAGGCTTCGCAAGAAGATAGGCCGCCGAATTTCATCCTGATTCTCTGCGATAACCTGGGGTATGGTGACATCGGCTGTTTCGGGTCAAAACTTCATCACACACCGAATGTGGATCGCCTGGCGCGTGAGGGGATGAAGCTGACGAGCTTTTACATGACTGCCGGTGTCTGCACGCCGTCTCGGGCAAGCTTGATGACCGGTTGTTATGCGCGTCGGGTTGGAATGCAGGAAACGGATGGAGCGGTCTTGAGGCCGGTCTCGCGGTTTGGCTTGCATCCCGACGAAGTCACGGTCGCCGAGGTGCTAAAAGAAGAGGGTTATGCCACTGCCTGCATCGGTAAGTGGCATTTGGGAGACCAACCGGTTTTCCTGCCGACCCGACAAGGATTTGATTATTATTACGGTATCCCTTACAGCGACGATATGACCCAGCGTGAGGGAAAAAATTGGCCGCCGTTGCCGTTGATGCGAAATGAAAAGGTCATTGAAGCCCCGGCGAATCGAAGCACCCTGACGAAACGCTACACCTCGGAGGCGATTCGGTTCATCCGAAACCATGAGGACCGCCCGTTCCTCCTCTATCTGGCGCATTCGATGCCGGGCAGCACCAGCCATCCATTTGCCAGCAAAGCCTTCAAAGGTCATTCGGAGAACGGCGCCTATGGCGATGCCGTCGAGGAGATCGATTGGTCAACCGGCCAGATAATGGCCGCTCTGAAAGCTTTGGAGCTGGAACAAGAAACCGTGATTTTGTGGACCTCGGATAACGGAGCGCCGAAACGGCAGCCGCCTCAAGGGAGGAATCAACCTTTGGGAGGTTGGGGGTACACCACGATGGAAGGCGGGATGCGAGTCCCTTGTGTTGTCCGGTGGCCAGGCAACATTCCAGCGGGCGAATCTTCCGATGCATTGGTGACCTCCATGGATCTCATGCCCACATTGGCTCGGCTTGCCGGTGCTGCCCCTCCGCAGGACCGCATTATCGATGGGCAGGATATCCGCCCGATTCTAACCGGTGCCGCGGATGCCGAATCCCCACATGACGTGTTTTATTATTACCATGTTGATCAGCTTCAGGCAGTGCGTTCAGGCAGATGGAAATTGCACCTACCAAAGGGCCATCACCCCTTAAAGCTCTTTGACCTGAAAAAGGATGTCGCCGAAACGGAAAACATCGCCTCTCGCCACCCGGGTATCGTCAAACGCTTACGGAGGTTGGCAAAGAAGGGCCGCAAGGAGCTCGGAGAAGCGGATGATCGCGGCGAAAATCAACGAGCGGTTGGAACCGTTTCTCAACCGGTACCGCTCCGATTATCCCACTGAGAGCGGGTCCAAAGGCGGCGTTGAAAGGCGGCGTTGAAAGGCGGCGTTGAAAGGCGGCGTTGAAAGGCAGCGAAACGGCGGCAAAAATCGAAAATTTTTTCTTAAATGAGACTGGACAACACAGGAGAAAGGTGGTAAAGATTATAGTGGTTTGGGTAACGGTACGTTTTTCAGCGGGGTTCCCCACCCCCACCTCCTTGGCGTCCGTTATCCAAACCCATTTATCTCATCTTGAGAATTGCCCGTTCGGTTTGGCTGCCTCATAGATCGATCCCCGAAACTTGGTAGAGAGAAGCCCATTATGCCGGTGGGATTGGATCGCTTGCCGAGCCTCTTTTGGTTATCCATTCGAATTCTTGGCGGATTGTGGCATTCGGACCGCCCTCAAGGAGGCTTAGGAGAATGATGGCAAGGCTGCTTAGGAGGAATCCCGGGAGGATCTCATAGATTTCAAAGAGACCGCCCTCGAGCTGGATCCACACGACGACGGTTACGGCGCCAACCACCATTCCGGCAAGGGCGCCGCTACGTGTCATCCCTTTCCAGAATAGGGAAAGGAGAATCACGGGCCCGAATGATGCCCCGAAGCCGGCCCATGCGTTCGCCACCAGGTCGAGCACCTTACTTTCCGGGTCGGCGGCGATGCCCAGTGCGATCACGGCAATCACGATCACCGAAGCCCTTCCGATCCAAACGAGCTCCTTCTCGTCGGCCGATCGACGCAGGAAGGACTTATAAAAGTCCTCGGTGATGGCGCTGGAGCAAACCAGAAGCTGGGAATCGACTGTGCTCATGATGGCTGAAAGGATAGCGGCCAAAAGGATGCCTGAGATCCATGGGTTAAAGAGAGCCTGTGTGAGCCGGATAAAGACGGTCTCGGAGTCATCGATCGGGGAGTCATGAAAGAAGGCGATCCCGATGAAGCCGACGAAAATGGCCCCCAGGATGCTTAAGACCATCCAGACCATGGCAATGAGCCGGGCCTGTGGAACGAGACGAGGCGAGCGAATCGCCATAAAGCGCGCAAGGATGTGAGGTTGGCCGAAATAGCCCAGGCCCCATGCCATCAATGAAATGATTCCCACTCTTCCCGTGTCGTGGAAGATATCGATCGAGCCGCCCTTGATGTTCGAAGCCTCTCGTACCACGGCATTCCAGCCTCCAAGCTCTTGAATGGCAACGATCGGGGCAATGACCAATGCGAAGAACATCAACGTCCCTTGCACAAAATCGGTCCAGCTCACGGCCAGGAAGCCGCCAAGGAAGGTGTAAGAGACGATGACGAGCAGGCCGACGCCGAGGGCAATGCGGTAATCGATGTCAAAGGTGCTCTCGAAGAGGCGTGCCCCGGCAACCAGTCCGGACGCGGTGTAGACGGTAAAAAACACCAGAATGACGAGCGCGGAAATGATACGCAATAACCGGGAACGATCTTGGAAACGGTTTTCGAGATAATCCGGAAGCGTCAGGGAGTCACTGGCGAGCTGGGTGTAGCGGCGAAGCCGCTTGGCCACGAATTGCCAATTGAGGTAGGCCCCCGAGACCAGGCCGATAGCGATCCAGGATTGATTGATCCCACTGACATAGACGGCCCCCGGCAACCCGAGCAACAGCCATCCGCTCATGTCGGACGCCCCCGCGCTGAGTGCGCTGACAGCCCCTCCAAGCTTTCGTCCTCCAAGGATATAATCGGAAAGGTTGCCGGTCATCCGATAGAAAATGATCCCGACGATCAGCATCCCGATGAGGTAGAGAGCAAAGGTGATCAGTTCCGGAAGCGGCATAATCGTTCAGTCTCGATCTTCCATGAAGAAGGTGATGATGGAGAGTGCCAGCACCAGCGCCATTGGCGCCAGCAACCAAACCCATGTCGTGATTGGGAAAGCGCTCGCTTCCATAAGCCATGCTTCAATACCGAGTGTCAGTCCGCCGGTTCGGCGCGGGTCGCTAGACCCGTAGTAATGTCCATGTGTGGCGGTGGCCTCCTGCGTGGCCACCATACCGTGCTTGGCGACGGTCGGATGAACGCGAGCCATCCCGCTGTGGATTGGAGATTCCTGAGCGCGTGCCAAGTTGACAGCGGGTGATAGGCCGGCCCCCAAGAGCGTGATCGATAACGCGAGCGTGATTGATAACACGCTGATCGCCCTCCAAGATCGCCCTCCAATAGACCGTTCTTCTCAACCAAATTCGCTTGCGCCGATTTGGGCGTGTGTCCCATCCCTCGGGTTGTTCCACTCCCGCCATTGAGGGGAGCGGCTGAATTACAGCTTCCCGCCGCCCAAAAAAGTGTCGGAGTGTCCCTATAGGCTGTTTGCCAAACATAACATCCGGACCGGTTATCATGACTCGGTCTCTCTTTTTTTTCTGTTTGGCGGAATATGTCAAGTGGCGCGCTCAAAAAATAGGGCTTGTGACCGCGCCGGGCAGGCTTTGTGCTTGTGACGTGATGGAGAGGTGTTTAAGCTTGCCAAAGTTGATGAAGGCGCGATACAGGCACTGCTTGAGGGCGCATTTGAGAATAAGGTGAGGAATCCGGTCCGGCCGATATCGGACCGGCATTGTGGGACAGAGCATGATATGGAGCATGGCAGCGAGACGCACGAAGAGAAGGTGGTGCTTCACGATGTGGAGCCGACCCCGAGCGATTTCCAGCGCGACCTTTTGACAGGGCTCCAAAATTTGCCGAAGTGGGTCCCTTGCAAGTACCTCTACGACGATGTCGGAGCCGATCTCTTTGAGCAAATCTGTGGGCTTGAAGAGTATTACCCGACACGGGTGGAGACATCGATCCTTAAAGGCTGCCTGAATGAAATTGTGAGCGCGATCGGACCGAATGCGGTGCTGGTCGACCTGGGGAGCGGCAGCAGCGCCAAGACCGAGCTGCTCTTGAGCGCATTGGAGGATTGCGTTGCCTATATACCGATCGATATTTCGAAGCAGCAGCTTATCGAGGTGGCCCATGACATCCGCCGACGTCATCCGCGAACGGAGGTGTTGCCGGTCTGCGCCGATTATCATAAGCCCCTTAAGCTTCCAACGCCGACGCGAGCGTTTCAGCGAACGGTCTTCTTCTTTCCGGGCTCGACGATCGGCAATTTTGAGCCGGGCGAGGTCGTTTCCTTCCTGAAACGTTTTGCCGTAATAAGTAATCCTGGGGATGCCTTTCTGTTGGGCATGGATCTTCAAAAAGAGCGCTCTGTGATGGAATCTGCTTACAACGATCCCCGTGGGATCACTGCTCGCTTTATCAAGAATATCCTCGCTCGCGCCAATCGTGAACTGCAAGCGGGGTTTGACCTCGACGCCTTCCGTCACCGGGCGTTTTACAATGCGGAAGCCGGGCGTGTCGAGAACCAGCTCGTGAGCACGTGTCGGCAAACAATTACCCTTGCGGGTGTTACGGTCAACTTTGAGCCGAACGAGCCGGTTACGGTGGAGCATTCTTACAAATACACATTGGGCGGATTTCAATCGTTAATCCACCGGTCGGGTTATCGCCTTGAAAAGGTCTGGATGGATGAGCAGCGCTATTTCAGTGTGCAGTACCTTCTCAGCGAAACGCATGGTGACATTTGAAAAGGTTACGGTCTCTTTTGGCGAGCACGTCGCGCTGAATGAGGTTACGTTGAGCCTGCCGCAAGGAAGGACGATCGCACTGATCGGGCCGAGTGGATGCGGCAAATCGACATTGCTAAGGCTTCTCCTTTTTCTGATTTCTCCGACGCGCGGTCGCGTTCGCGTCGCAGACCGGGATGTGAATCAGGGCAACGCCATTGAGATTCGACGTCGCATTGGCTATGTTGTCCAGGATGGGGGACTCTTCCCACACATGACGGTCCGCGACAATGTTTTGTTGATGGCACGGTATTTGGGCTACTCCGAAGAGACAAATCAAGCCCGGCTTGCTTGGCTTTGTGAATTGACCAAATTTCCCGAAGGGGCGCTGGCACGATATCCGGTTCAGCTCTCCGGGGGACAACGCCAGCGGGTCAGCTTGATGCGCGCGCTGATCTTGGACCCGGAGCTCCTTTTGCTGGACGAGCCATTGGCAGCCCTCGATCCAATAGTGCGGGCGAATTTGCAGCAAGAGCTGCGGGCGATCTTTCAACGGCTGCAGCGAACGGTTGTGCTGGTCACGCATGATATGGCAGAGGCGGCGTATTTCGGCGATCGGATCGTGTTGCTCGAGTCGGGGCGAGTAGTTCAAGTCGGGACGTTCCAAGCGCTTTGGGAGTCGCCGGCCGAGCCGTTTGTCTCGGACTTTCTGGCGGCGCAGCGAACATTGTCATTTTTATGAGACGCTATCCTGTTTCGTTGCTTTTGGCCGGCATGGGACTCCTGATGGGCGCCGCGGATGGCAGGTCTGCCGCCCGGGAGGTCCACATTGGCTCCAAGAAGTTTACGGAATCGTATGTCCTCGGTGAGATTGCCCGAATACTGTTGGAGCGACAAACCGTTGACGTGGTCCATCATCAGGGCATGGGCGGTACCATTGTGCTCTGGCGCGCATTGAAGAACGGTCAAATCGCACTCTATCCGGAGTACACCGGGACTATTCGAGAACAGATCCTGAAGGAAAGCTCGATTTCGGGGATCGAAGCGATCCGTCAAGCGCTGGTGTCGCAGGGAATCGGGGTGAGCGAGGCGCTGGGATTCAATAACACCTATGCTCTCGTGATGCGGCGTGAGCACGCGAGGCGTCTCGATATCGAGGCGATCAGCGATCTTCGGGAGCATCCCGAACTGACAGTCGGCTTAACCCATGAATTCATGAATCGGAATGATGGATGGCATCCGTTGACGAACCGTTACAATCTCACCATGACCGATGTGCGTACCGTTGATCATGCGCTCGGTTACACAGCCCTTCGAGATGGAACGATCGATGTCAAAGATGCCTATTCCACCGATGCCAAGATTGCCGATTATAACCTGACGGTGCTCGAGGACGACCGAAACTTCTTTCCGGCGTACCAAGCTGTCTTCCTGTATCGAACCAATCTTGCCTCACGGGTTAAGCGGGCGATTAATGGGCTTGGGGGCCGGATCGACAGCACAATGATGACCCGTCTCAACGCGAAAGCGGAGCGGACAGATGATTACACCGAAGCCGCAATGGCCTTTTTTGGCCGGGAATCGAGCCATGCCTCTTACGCTGAGGGTCGGCTCGACTGGGTTCGCCCGATACCGAGCCGGACGCTTGAGCATCTCTATCTGGTAGGGATTTCAATGGCCGCCGCCGTCGTTGTCGGGATCCCGTTGGGAATCATTGCAAGCTATCCGGGGTGGCTCGGCAATGGCGTGTTGGGCGCCGCCGGCGTGGTGCAGACAATCCCTTCGTTGGCGTTGCTGGCAATCCTGGTATCGATCCCGTTCTTGGGGATCAGCCCGTTGACGGCGATTCTGGCGCTCTTTCTCTACAGCTTGCTTCCGATTGTCCGCAATACGGCGTCCGGCCTGCAGAGCCTGCCGAGATCCATCCGCGAATCGGCCATTGCTTTGGGATTGGATTGGCGCACTAGGCTCTTAAAGGTCGAGCTCCCGATGGCCTCGGCAACCATACTTGCCGGCGTGAAGACAAGCGCCGTCATTAATGTCGGGACAGCGACCTTGGCGGCGCTTATCGGTGCGGGGGGCTTGGGACAGCCGATCATCAGCGGCTTGAATCTTAACGCTCCCGGGACCATTCTGCAAGGGGCGGTCCCGGCGGCGCTGTTGGCAATTCTTATCCAAGGATTGTTTGTCATCTTGGATCGCCTCCTTATCCCGAAAGGCCTCCAAGTCGAGCGTATGGGGCTTAATTCGTTTTTGGAAAATAAGTAAATAAGAAACCAATGAGACAGAAACATCTGACAATACTGCAAGAGGCCCTGAGCGGGACCCAGACGGAGGTTCCATATTGGTTGAAAAAGCTGATCCTACAGGGGCCTGAGCCGGACCGACTTCAGAAGGCGCATCCGCCGCGCATTCAGCTTACCGGGCTGCTGGCCTGGTGGTCCAAGTATGCCGGTCTCACGGAGGAGCAGGCTCGTGCATGGCTGATGCCGTTCTGCACCGAGGTGCTGAGCACCCTCTCGAATAGCGGCCCATCCGCCATCCGGCATGGAACGAAATCAATGACTCGGTATGTATACAGTAGCGAATATCACATTGACTTTGCATCGATCGATCAAAAAATTGCCGCAAGCTCGTCTGAGGGACCGCCCTATTATCAGGTGTATTTGTGGTTGGAGGAGAAGCTGCGGGAAATTAAGAATCAGGACGCTGAAGTGAGGAAACAACGGGCGCAAGAGGCTTTGAAAGCACAGTCTCGCGAGAAGGAAGAAAAACGGAAGGAAAAAGAGGCGCGCGCGGCCGCAAAACGTGAAGGGAAGGACCACAAGAATAGCGGAGTGCATGTCAGTGTTAAGGATCGCTTCAAGGAGCAATTCGAGCAAGCTATGGTCAAAGCCGAGCGGGAGCGTGAGGGCGGGGTTCCCTTCCAGGACATCGTTAGTGTGCTCAATGAAGAGGGATTCCGGACTCGCACAGGACGTCGCTGGACGACGCAGCTCCTGCGCGTGGAGTTAAACCGGAGAGGTAAACGCCGATAGTATTTTCTTAAGGGAGAGTCACAATGAGCCGGAAACACGACCAGCTCATACTTCTCCTGAAGGAGCTGTTTCAGCTCGACCGGCCCGAGCTGGATTTCGGTCTCTATCGGATCATGCATGTCAAGGCCGGCGAGATCACCCATTTCCTGGATAACGAGCTGCTGCCACAGGTCCGCGAGGCCTTCAAAGAACAATGTCCGTCCAAGGAGGACACCGACACCTTCGAAAAAGGCACGGATATCGCCCAGCTTGAGAATGAGGTCTATGATCACCTCTATCGCTTTTTCCGTCGCTATTATCAAGATGGCGATTTTCTGCCCAACCGCGTCTACAAGCCGGGCGTCTACGCGATTCCGTACGAGGGCGAAGAAGTCAAGCTCCACTGGGCCAATCGTGACCAATACTATATCAAAAGCGGGCGGTCTCTCAGCGACTACGTCTTCAAACTTAAGCCTCATCAAGACGACGAAAGCCACGAAAATCCGATGCGAGTGCGGTTTCGTTTGGTGGGGGCGGTGGAAGAGGAACACGACAATGTTAAGGCCGCCGACGGCGATCGGGTACTGGTGCTTGCGAGCGAACCTTCGATCGTTGAGGAGGTGGGGGAGCTTGTCATCCGATTTGAGGATCGTCCGGCGAGAATGGGCGATTGGCCGGAGGACGAGCGAAAGAGCCAAGAAAAGCGTCAAAAGCGCCCGAAGCCGCCGAAACAGAAGGAGTTGACCGAGCGGATGGTTAATCAGCTATTGGCAGTCGAGGCGGAGTCTCTGCGTCCATGGATGGCGGAGTTGGCCAAGCCCGAAATCAATACGAACGGTCAGCGGGTCGGCTACAGCCGCTTAAAGGCTCATCTGGAACGATTTGTCGCTAGAAACAGTTTTGATTATTTCATCCATAAGGATCTTGGCGGGTTTCTTCGGCGGGAGCTCGATTTCTATGTGAAAAACGAGGTCATGCACCTGGACGATCTGGAGTCGGGAGCGGGCTCGCGACTGGAGCAGTGTTTGTCGAAAATTAAAGTGATTCGAAAGATCGCCCATAAGATTATCGAATTCCTCGCTCAGCTCGAAGAATTTCAAAAGAAGCTTTGGCTCAAGAAAAAGTTTGTCGTTGAAGCCCATTACTGCATTACCCTCGACCGCATCCCTGAGGCGTTTTATCCGGAGATTGCCCAAAATGATGCTCAGCGAAGGGAATGGGCTCGACTGTTTAAAATTGATAACCTCAAGGCCAAGTTCGGGTATTCGGAGCCGTTGACAACGGATTTCTTGCGGGCGCATCCCTATCTCCCTCTCGACACGGCACTTTTCCCAAAAGAGATGGCTGCGCGCATTCTTGAGAACCTACATGGGCTGGAAGATCAAACAAACGGACTCCTGGTGCAGGGGGAGAATTATCAAGCGATCCGATTATTGCAGCGACGCTATGAGAAGGGCGTCAAATGTACCTACATTGACCCGCCTTACAATTCGCTATCAAGCGAGATCGCATACAAAAATAATTATAAGCATTCTTCTTGGCTTTCGTTGATGCACGATCGCCTCGAGGCTGCCCGTTCGTTGTCGACCGAAGATGGCTCATGTGTCATTGCGATCGACGAGAACGAGCGCAACGGACTTGAGCGAATCTGTATGGAGATGTTTCCTGATTGTTCGATCACAACAGTGGCAATCGAGCACAATCGTAAAGGAGTGCAAGGGCGTTATTTCTCCTACACAAACGATTTTGCCGTGTTTGTTCTCTCACCGGAATTGGCCGAGTTGAATCGGGCAGAGCTCCCCGAAACGGAATGGGAATACGCGAACCTTCGAAATTGGGGTGGTGAGTCGCTGCGCCACGATGGGAGGAATTGCTTCTATCCGATTTATGTGAAGGACCACAAGATTGTCGGATTCGGCGATGTGTGCGATGACGATTTCCATCCCGCCCGGCCGAACGTGCAAATGAACGATGGAACCGTCGCGGTGTATCCGGTCGATGCGGACGGTGTCGAGCGAAAATGGCGGTATGCCCGCGAGACGGTGGCCAAAATCAAACGTCACTTGAAGGTAGACAAGGCGCGATCCGGTCACCTCCGGATTATGAAGGCCAAGGCGGATACCCAGTTCAAGACCGTATGGTACGGGTCCCGGTACAACGCAGGCGATTATGGTACCAAGGTTTTGACGAATATGGGCTTTGAAAAAGGGCGGTTTGATTTCCCGAAATCCCTCTATACGGTGAGGGACTGCGTGTTTGCCGTATCGAACAGCGCCGACATGATCTTTGATTACTTTGCGGGCTCGGGAACGACCGCACACGCCGTGATCAGTCTGAACAGGCAAGACGGCGGGAGCCGAGGGTATCTGCTCGTGGAAATGGGGGATTACTTCGATACGGTGACGAAACCGCGCGTAGTAAAGGCGGCTTACTCGAGTGACTGGAGAGAGGGGCGTCCAAAGAGCGAGGATGGCCTTTCTCAAGTCGTGAAATACCTCCGCCTCGAGTCGTACGAGGACACACTCAATAACTTGGAATTAAACCGGACCGAGGCACGGCGGAACGCCCTGGCGTCAACCGAGGCCCAAGGGGACGGCGGACTCAAGGAGCAATACCTGCTTCGTTACTTCCTTGATGTTGAGACGCGAGGCAGTAATTCCTTGCTGAACATCGACGCCTTCTTGGACCCCACGAATTACAAGCTCAAAGTGAAGCCGGCCGGCAGTGGGGCGAGCCGAGAGACCCAAATCGATCTGCTGGAGACGTTCAACTATCTTATCGGGCTGCGAGTGGAGCACATCGCGGCGCCGCAAACTGTTACAGTGGCCCTTGAGCGATCGCCAGAAGGGCACCTCGGGCTTCAGGGACCCTTGGAGCCGGACCCGACAGGCGACCTCCGAGACTTATGGTGGTTCCGGACGGTCAGGGGGACGCTGCCTGACGGTAAGCGAGCACTGGTGATCTGGAGAAAAATGCCGAAGGCGATCGAGCTCGGTCCTCGGGAAGGAGCCGAACAGGACAACTTGGTTCTTAATGAGTGGCTCAAAAGGAGGGGCTTGGTCGGACGCGACCACGACTTGGACCTGATTTACGTCAACGGCGATCACAATCTGGAAGTCGTGCGAGCCGCGGATGACACCTGGAAAGCTCGGTTAATCGAGGAGGACTTCCATCGACTCATGTTTGAGGGGTGATTGGATTACCGTATCACTTTGAGGAGTGTCAGGCTTAAGGAAGGGAAAGGATGACCAAGCGAGAGACCAAACGACGGGGTGATGACCGGCAACAGGTGCCTTTCGCGCGCAAACTGGCGCTCAACCAGTGGCTGTTTACACTGTTTGGTCTCCAATCAAGCGACGGCTATGTCGACGATCCGAGAGGACGAATGCCATTGCTGGGGGCTTTCAAGGAAAAATTCGGCATCGACACGGATGCAATCGAAGGTCTGGATGAGAATAATGTGCACCATTTTTATTACGCCCTCGCTGATCGAATGGAAAACAGTGAGACGCTGCCACCTGAAGTCCTGTTGGCGTATGACCGAAATATTGTCCGGCACACACGGCAGCTAAACGAGGCTCGATTGGTGAAGGGAGAAGAGTCGATTACGTGGAAGTACTTTCAATACCTGACATTGTTGTTTACCGAGGTCTTCCTCGATCATTATTTCCGTGATCCCGATGCCTTGGTGAAGAGCCTTAATCGGCAAATCGAGGCGTACAATGCCACGCATCCGGCTTCGGATCGAGTCCCTCCGATGAATGAGGAAGCCGACGCACGACATCAGCTTAATAAGCTTGCTTACTGGATGGCGACCGGCTCGGGCAAGACCCTCGTCATGCAGATGAATATTCTCCAGTATCGGCACTACTCAGAGAAGCATGGCAATCACGCTCCCTTGAACCGGATTCTCTTGTTGACGCCGAATGAGGGACTGAGTCGGCAGCACCTTGAGGCCTTTGATGTAGCGGGAATGCGGGCCGGGCTGTTCCGGAAGGACGGGCGGCATCACCGCGAATGGCAAGAGATTGAGATCATCGATATTCACAAGCTCGGCAGCGAGATGGGTGAGAAGACGATCGCCGTGAATGCCTTTGAGGGAAATAATCTCGTTCTTGTTGATGAGGGACACCGAGGTGCCACTCGGGGCAAGGAGGGGGCATGGATGCGCTTTCGAAACGCGTTGTGTGAGAACGGCTTCTCGTTTGAATACTCGGCGACGTTCGGGCAGGCAGTGAAAGGGGATAGGGGAATGAGCAATCATTATGCTCGGTCTGTCCTTTTCGACTACTCCTACCGCTTCTTTTACAGCGATGGCTATGGCAAGGATTTTCAGATTCTGAACCTCGACCTCACCGAGGCAACGTCGGGCAAGGCCACGTCGGAAAACGATCGTGAATTGTATCTTGTCGGTTGTCTGCTTGCCTTTTACCAGCAGCAACGGCTCTTTCGTAAGCACAAAGAGCGATTGAGGCCGTTCCATCTTGAGAAGCCTTTGTGGGTCTTTGTCGGAGGGGGTGTGACTGCCGGACTGGGCAAGAAGGAGGCAAGCGACATCCTGCAAATTTTGCTTTTCCTGGCGCGATTCATTGGCGATCGGCAAGGTAGTGTCGCACGGATTGCTCGGGTGCTGAATGACGGAGTGCGTGACGCAGATGGGCGGGACATCTTTGCCGGTCGATTCGGTTACCTGAATGACTGCCACCTCTCAGCGGAGCAGGTATTCGATGCCATCCTTGCATCCTTGTTCAACAACCCGGCCGGCGGCTTGTTGCATTTGGAAAATCTAAAGGGGGCACCAGGGGAAATCGCGTTAAAGCTTGGAAGCGACAGTCAGCCGTTTGGCGTTATCAACGTGGGGAATGACACCCAGCTCTGCAAATTGTGCGACGAACGGGAAGAGCTGGTCGTCACCGAACGGGCTTTCTCGGGATCTCTCTTTCGGGATATCAACAAGTCAAGCTCGACGGTCAACCTCCTTATCGGCTCCAAGAAGTTTACCGAGGGCTGGGATAGTTGGCGGGTCAGCACGATGGGGCTGATGAACGTCGGAAGCGGAGAGGGATCTCAAATCATTCAGCTCTTTGGTCGAGGTGTGCGGTTGAAAGGGTACGACCGGTGCCTGAAGCGGAGCAGCAAGGTGCAATTGCCGGAGGAAGTCGAGCCTCCCGAGGAAATGCGTGAGCTTGAGACTCTTAATATCTTCGGCATCAAAGCCGATTACATGGCGCGGTTCCGCGACTTCCTCGAAGACGAAGGCGTATCGTTCCTCGGACATCATGCCGCACGCTCGGTCAAAACGAGCAAGCCCGTGAGCACAAGACCGGGCACTGCTTCCATGAAGCGGGGGATGATCCTGACCCTTCGAAAGCCGAGTGCGGAGCACGACGAGCCAACCCAACACCTGATCGAAAGCCCTGTGGTGCTCAACTGGTACCCCGAGATTCAGGCCATAAGGTCTCAAGATATCCGGAGCGGTAACGTCGAAAAAGGCCGGAACGAAGGGCACCTGACCGCCAAGCATGTCTGCCTGCTTGATCTGGACGCACTCTATTTTGAGCTGCATCGCTTCAAGGTGGAGCGGGCTTGGTATCACTTGACGATCTCTAAGGAAGCAATTTGGGAGCTACTGCATGATTCGTCGTGGTATCGCCTGCTGATTCCGCAAAAGGAGCTGGTATTGGACTCATTTGAAAAGGTCCACATCTGGCAGGAAGTTGCGTCGGCATTGCTCAAACGGTACGCCGCGCGGTATGATAGATTACCCGGCTGATCCGTCTCACGTGTCTCGGCAACGCTTCGTGCGTGGCAGAAACGACGGATCCAAATGGCTGCTTGATGTATCCCTTGCTTGCTCTTAGGGTGATTGAAATAACGGTAAGTCGGGATAGTGCCAGGGGCGCCCGCCACGGTTTCGATTTGAGCTGCCGGGCGACGCACGATGGACGGGATCGGGCAAGACCGCATGGATTGATAAGGTAGCAGCTGACTGCGCCAGTGCGGAAATGAGCGCGATCAAGATCCCGAAGACCAAACCAAATAAGACAGATCTAATGGAAACACCACAAGAAGGCAACAAGGTGAAAGTGCATTATAAAGGCACTCTCGAAGAGGATGGCAGCGTCTTTGATTCGTCGTACGATCGAGACCCCATCGAGTTTACGATTGGTGAAGGCCAGATTATTCCGGGACTCGAAAACGCGGTTCAGGAACTGAAACAAGGGGAACAGAAACAGGTGCGGCTCTCCTCTGAAGAAGCCTTCGGTGAGCGGGATGACAATCTCATCCAACAGGTGCCGAAGAGCCAGCTCCCTTCGGATGTGCAGCCCGAAGAAGGCAAAGTTTTGCAAGCCCAGACAGACGGAGGGCAGCAGATGCGACTCGTGATTACCGACGTGGGTGAGGAAAATATCACAGTGGATGCCAATCATCCGCTCGCCGGCAAGAACCTCCTCTTTGACGTGGAGCTGGTTGAAATTAGCCAGTAGCCAACCTCAGGCCGATTGAGGCAATAGCCGGCCCGCGTGATCGAGCAAGAGGGTCGGCGGGCTTTCGGGCGCCAGGTGAGGCGCATAGGAGTAAGGTTGGGTCGCGGGAGCTTGGTGTGCTGAACCGAGCATCACGCCGAAGGCTTGCCTGTGATCCCGGGGGGCCTTGTGAACGATTGCCGTCTCATGGTCCACCGGGATGTAATCCAGCGTTCGCTCCGGTGGCGGGTGCGACCTGTACTGAAGCGAGCCCGGATCGTTTCCTGAGCGTTTAGGGATCGCGCTGCGTGGGGGTGGTTCCCGGCAGAGCGCAGGCGCTACTACCGTTCAGGGTATGGAGAGACCTTAAGTCAATACGCGTTTGGGGCGATTTCAGTGTATTGGGCTCCGGCTTTATCGTTAAAGAACGGGGCCTCGGGAACGACGTCCCCATGTGGAAAACGAAACGATTCCCTCCTTGATAGGGACGCCGTCCTCGGCGTTCCCACTTCTCTCTTCACCACGGCTTCATGGGGAGTCAAGAGGGGAAAAGGCCTAAAGGGTAAGCGGTCCTTCCCTCATGGGCTGACAGTCTTCTGTGTCCCTACTTTTCTCCAGTTATCGCAAGCGAGGGATACCGCCCAGACCGCGGTTTTGATTTCCGGTCGAATGGGTCGTAGGCTCGGTTATGGCGTATGAATGTGATTGTGATCGATGATGATGCAAACATTTGCAAAAGCACCGCGACCGCGATCGTAGGCATTGGACATTCGTGTGAGACAGCTCAAGACGGGCAGACTGCGCTCGAAAAGCTTCAAAAGGGGTCGTATGATGCCGCCTTGTTGGACCTGAGACTTCGCGAAATGGATGGCTTGGAGCTGTTGCCGAAGCTCCTTCGGATCGAGTCCGGCCTTCACGTGGTGGTCTTTACGGCATTCGCATCGATTGAGACGGCGGTCAAGGCGATCAAGGCAGGGGCCTTTGATTACCTTTCGAAACCCTTTACGCCCGATCAAATACGCCAGGTCCTCGACAAAATCGACCATGTGAGGCGATTAGAGGGGCGTGTCATGGCGCTGGAATCGCGATTGGACAATGGCGAAGGGTCGACCGTGACGTTTGAGACGAACGAACCGAAGGTAAGGCGTCTTTTTGAGCTGGGAAAAAAGGCGGCGGTGACGCCGGCCACAATTCTATTGCTCGGCGAAAGTGGAACCGGCAAGAGCGTTCTGGCGCGTTGGATGCACGACCAGAGCTCTCGGAAGGAATACCCCTTCGTGACAGTGCACTGCCCGAGC
>JAHEOI010000382.1 GCA_018610125.1 Verrucomicrobiota bacterium | reverse complement strand
CACTTTGATTTTCCAATAAGAGAGAGGAAGCCGGTTGCGGGTACTCGCCCGGAACCGCTCGGCCGCCGATAAAGGCGTCCAGATCCCCGTCGGCATCGAGATCGGCCAATGCGATGGGCCCCGCCACGCCCGAGAGCTGCGGGATCTCGCTCTGGACATTCGCCTTGCTTAAATTGAAGACCCGCGCGCTCGGTTGCTCAGCCCTCTGCAATCGATACTGAGCCGATCCGACAATCACCGCCGATGTCCTGGGAGTCGGCTCCCAGCCGATAATCGTCGTCTGATCTCGAAAAGCGATATCGGTAGCAGGGCTCACCGAGATTCGTTTGAATCGGCCATCTCCCTGGTTCATGTAAATGGCAAGCTTCCCTCCCCGGCTGGCCCCGACGATCAAGTCATCCTTTCCGTCCCCGTCGAGGTCGTGCCAGGCCACTCCGGGACCGGCCCGGCTTAATTGATACGGCAACAACGGCTGCTGCTTGAAGTCTTTGCCCGGCCGCTCTTTATGCCGATGATCCAACGCCTGACTGACGTCTCGGAAATAGGGGCCTTTCTCCGGCGAGGTCGCGTCATCGGATCGACCGGTCTTCCCATCTCCGAGCTTGCCGGCGGCCTTGCTCCCGTTTTGTCGAGCCTGTGATCCCGGTTCCCGGATCTCATAAATATGATTCGGCAATGCCTGCCGAATCAGACTCTCCCGACCGCTGCGCCATTTGACTCGAATCGTTAACGGGTTTTCTGCGTCCCCTGCCGCAAACACGCGCATCGGCTGATCACTCGACAAGTAACGCCCGCCTGCCAGAATCTCCTGGCTCTGTCGCACGGGCCCGCCCGTGACAATGACGCGAGCGCCGATTCCCGCGGTATTGCCACCCTTTCCTTTAAGGCGGACCGCAACACGTGGTTGCGTCACCTCGTTGCGGTACAGCCCGGCCGAGCTTAGCATAGCATTAACGACGACATCCTGATCGCCGTCATTGTCCAAATCCGCAAGCGCCATTCCCTGCGAGATGCTCTTCCTGGCAAAGCCCCACGCCTTTCCGGTCTCGACGAATCGCATCCCGCCTTGATTCCGAAACGCAAGGTTGCGAGTGACTAATTTGGGAAATTCTTTAGCCACGGCAAGCACGTCTTTCATCGAGACATCCTGGCCTTGTCGTGGCACCGATTCGAGCGCCCGCTCCATATCGGCATTTTGAAAATCGTAAAGCTGACCATTCGGAACCAGCAGGTCTTCAAAGCCATCGAGGTCGACGTCGAGAAAGAGCGGTCCCCAAGACCACTCCGAAGCCTCAAGGTTCGCAAAATAGGCCGCCTCGCCGAATGTCAGGTCGCCTCGGTTCATCTGAAGGGTGTTGCGGTTGTACTGCGGCCGGTTTCGCATCACCCCCGGCGGTGTCACCTTGAGCGATCTCCCGACCACCTGGACCTGCCGCTTGACATGATCTCGACTGATCATGTCGGCGACAAAGAAATCGACATCCTCATCCCGATCGAGATCCGCCATATCGACCCCCATTGAAAAGGTGGAGGTCTGTCGGATCGCCAATCGTCCGAGCGCGCGAAAACGCCCTTTCCCATTATTGATCCAGATGCGGTCCGGCGTAAAGAAATCATTACACACGTAAATATCCGGTGCCCTGTCTCCATTCAAGTCGTGGAATTGCGCGGCCAACCCCCAATCCCGAGGCGGTGTCTGCAAAGACTGACCCTTGGAATCGAGGAATCTCCCCCCTGTCCACGAGACTTGCTTGAATCGGCCGTTGCCATCGTTGAGGTACAGCGCGTCCACCTGACCATGCTCAATCACCTTCCCCGAGGAGCTTAAGGTAAAGCGGTTCGTCAAAGCCGGCGTGCTCGTCGGGCGGCCATTTACCTTGGCCACCGTCGGCTCGCCATTGACAAACCGGATCTGGAACTCGGTGCCCGGTTTATCCTTGATCGTGTCAGGACGGAAATGGCAGGCATAGAGGTCGAGATCGGTATCCCCATCGACGTCGGCCAGGGCCAGCGAGGTCGCCCCTTTGTCGGAGCCCACGCCCGCCCATTCCGTGATCTCTTCAAACTTCCCCGTCCCGTCGTTCCGGAAGATCCGCGTCCCGTTATCGAGGGCATTTACCAAGAGATCCAAATCTTGGTCCCCATCGATGTCGGCCAGGCTCGCTCCCATCGAGTCCTGGTCGGGACACAGCACTCCGGCGTCGGCCGTCACCTCTTCGAAACGCCAATTGCCCAAATTCCGATATAGGGCATTCTTGCCTTCCAGGCGGCAAAAATAAAGGTCGCACCGCTCATCGCCATCCACATCCCCGGCGGCAACGCCGGAGCCGCTTAAGAGATTCCGGTTGGTAATCGCCCGTTGCGTTGCCAAATGATTCGTAAATTGAATTCCGGTTTCGGAGGCCTTCAATCGAGTAAACCCGACTTCTCGCTCAGATTGGGACTCGAGAGGGGTCTTTCGATAACCCGAATGCGATTCCCATTGGAGTGCCTCGGCACCACCGAGACTAAGGCACTTGAGGCAACCCAAGACCACCAGGACCCAAGCAAGGCACTTTTCAAACCGTAGGTCTCCGGGGCATTCAATCCTGCCCGGTCGGTTAAAAGCCTCGTTTCGCATGATCAGTCCTATTGTCGCTAAAGCCATCACTCATCTCAAGCGGGTCACCTCGCCCGCACGATCGACAGTGATTTCTCGAGCCTTGGCGCGGAGATCGCTTTCCACGACGCGGCCCCCGGGCCAACGGACCCGAATACGGTCCGCCCCGTCACGGCTCGTCATCACTTGCACGGCGCTGTCTTGGGACCAATACCCGGAGCCAAGGTGCACTTCGCGGGCCGGCCCCCATCGACCCGCGGATTTAACCCGAATCATCGCTCCAACTCCCGAAGGATTCCCTGGAGGCCCTCCCAATCGAACGCGTAAGCCTGGCGTGCCGCGCTGGTTCCGAAAGAGTCGCGTCCGACCACGGTTTTGAGTAACCGCCAAATCGATTCGTCCGTCTCGGTTAAAGTCGCCCAACGCGGTTCCTCGTTGCTCACCATAAATGAGAATACCCGATCGTTGCCCGGGCACCGGCTTAAACCGCGCGTCACCGCGACCCTTTAGCCAGAGCCCTCGGCCGGCATCCATCCGCGGGATTTTCTGTCGGGTCTGAAAGAAGTTCTGACTCAAGAAAATATCCTCCTTTCCGTCTCCATTCATATCACCGACACTCACGCCGAATGCCGGTGCCCATTGAGCCATTGCCGGCAGCGCCCGGGTCTCGAAACCCCCTCCCGTGTTGACGAAAAGAGAGGAAGCCCAGCGGTCGATTCGCTTCACTTTCATGTTGCGATAACGGTCGCCCAAAATGGCTTTCAGACTCGCCTTGCCGTAAGCCTCATGACGCTGAAAGCGTTGACGGAGAAACGGAAGGCCCTTGGCCATGCTTTTAAGCCCTCGAAACGGCACCACTTGTTCCATCTCATGATTCCGATACGCGCCAATCACTTCGAGGGCGTCGTCTCCGGTCAGCTCGCCATAGTAAAATCGGACGTCCTCGATGCCTGCTGTCCGATATCGATGATTCCATCCCCAGTTGGAAGCCACCAGGTCCATTCGCCCATCTCCGTTTAAGTCACCGGCGGCAATGCCATTCCACCAACCGCGGGTTTCATCCAAGCCCCACTGTTGAGTTACCTCGGTGAGCTTGCCCGCGTTGTTTTTAAAGACCCGGATCGGCCCCCATTCGCAGGCCAAAGCCAGCTCAGGGTATCCGTCGCCTGTCAGGTCGGTCCAAACCGCCCCGCTGACAAGCCCGACCTCTTTCAGCGCACGCGAATTCGCACGGTCACGCTCCCATTCCTCCCCTTCGCGCCGGAAAAGGAGCGACGAGGCCGCTTTCGGATATTGAGCGGGGATGCAGCGCCCACCAACAAACAAGTCGAGATCCCCGTCCCCTTCGACATCGGCAAGCGCCAAGGGACCTGTGCTGGCAGAACGCCCGCTGAAGGACTCCCGAATTTGCTCGCTTGCAAGATCATACTGTCGAATTATCGAGCCGATAGCCAAGCCATCCTCGTAATTGGCGGAACCGGTCAAAATGACCCGGTTTTCCGCACCAGAGCGATAACCCAGGATGCTCGTCTGATCTCGAGTCACCGGGCGATTCAACGGAGGATCTTTGATCCGCTCAAAGGCTTGCCCCTCCCGGTTCCGATAGAGCGCAAGCCGGCCACCGCGCCCGCTGCCCACAATCAAATCATCCCAGCCATCCCCATTGTAATCGAACCAACTGATGCCGGGCCCCAGTTGGCTCAACCGACGGGGCATTAACGGCTGACGTTTAAAGTCATTGAACCTTTGATCCTTGTGCCGGTGCCCGATCCACGTGCTCACGTCACGGAACATCGGCTCCCGGGACGCCTCGAATCGATTCTTATCGGGAACGTCGTCCGGCCGGCTCGCCGGCGATTGCGAGGATCCCTCCGCCCATTTCGGCTCATGGACCCGGTAAAGCCGGTCTGGCTTGGCATTCTCGATACGGGACAATTGACCGGAAGGCCATTGCACCTTGATCGTTAGCCGATTCGTCCGCGAGCCCGCCGCGAAGCTCAACCGCTCTTGATCATCCGAAAGATACCGTCCTCCGCCAATCACCTCTCGGCTTTGCGGCTCGGGACCGCCGATGACTTTCACCTCCGAGCCGATTCCGTGTGGGTTGCTTCGCCTCCCCTTCAACGAGACAGCCAAGCGGGAAGCGTCGGTATCGTTCCGATAAACCCCGGCCACTTCATTCATGTTATTCGTAATTAAGTCCAGGTCGCCGTCGTTATCGAGATCGGCCAAGGCCAGCCCGTGAGAGACCCCCTTCTTTGAAAAGCCCCATTTCTCGCCGACTGCTTGGAAGCTTAAGTTCCCCTCATTTCGGAAAATGACATTCCGCAGCGGCAAACGCGGGTACAAATGGCTCAATCGGAGCTGCTCCATTTTCGAGAGCTCCTTTTGCTTTCGAATCGCTTCGATCCGTCGGGAAATATCCGCGTGCAGTCCATACAGCTCGTGACCTGTGGTTAAGATGAGGTCCTCATAGCCATCCAGATCGACATCCAAAAACGCGACGGCCCACGACCAATCCGAGGCATGGACACCGCTGAATTGGCCGATCTCGGCAAAGGTCGTGTCGCCCCGATTGAAAAACAGGGTGTTTCTCGAGTACTGATGCCGGTTTCCCGATCTGATTCGGTTGCCCACGTGGATATTGCGCATCACGTGGTCTCGACTGAGCATATCCGCAACAAAAAAGTCGTCATGCCCGTCGTGATTAAGATCGGCAAAATCAACCCCCATGGCAAACATGCTACTGCTCCGGACCGCCTCGGAATCGATGGCCTGAAAGCGCCAATCCCCCCGGTTGATCCAGAAGCGATCAGGTGATTGAAAGTCATTGCAAACATAGAGGTCCGGCAACTTGTCGCCGTTGATGTCATGGAACATCGCCGACAGTCCCCAGTCATACGGCGGCTTTTCAAGTGCCTCGCCGTCTGCCTTCCGAAACGCACCACCGGTAAATGAAACCGCTTCGAAATGACCACGCCCGTTATTTCGATAAAAGGCATCCACTTCCCCATTTTCAACAACCTTCCCGCTCATTTTTAACGTGAACCGCCCACGGTGCCGATCGTCGGTAACAGGAACCCCATTCACCCCGACGACTTTGGGCTTTCCGTTAACCATTTTGACGCGAAAGTTAGTGCTGAGCTCATCCCGGATTGTCTCCTGCCGATAATTGGTTACGTAGAGATCGAGATCACCGTCACGGTCGACATCGGCCAGGGCCAAGGACATGGCTCCCTTGCCGGGATTCAATGGTGAAAATGGCATCGGCTGAAATCGCCCACCCCCTGAATTACGGAAGAAGTGTGTCCCGCCCCCGACCGTATTGACCACCAAATCAAGCTTACCGTCCCCGTTCAAGTCGGCCAGAGCGGCACCGGTCGAATCCAAGTCGGGGCATGAAACCCCCGCCTCCTTTGTGATGGTTTCAAATCGCCAATTGCCGCGATTCTTATAAAGCACATTCGGTCCATCCAACCGACAGAAATAGAGATCACAAAGGCCATCCTCGTCGACATCGCCGGCTGCGACCCCGGACCCATTTAGAAAGATCTGGTTCGTCGTGTAGCGGCTTTGGGCAAGATGATTCGTAAAGGCGATTCCGGTAACAGAAGGGTCCAGCCGCTCAAACCCAACCCCCCGTTCGGTATGCTCGACTTGCAGCTTCGCCGCGTCGAATCCGTCTCCTTGTTGCCATGCCAAGGTTCCCAGCGCGGCGAAGGCCAAACCAAAGCAGCTCCAGGCCGGCAAGCCCCACATCACCCCCCGTCGAAAGAAGCACACCCCTTTCCAAGCATTCCTGTTCATAGATCTAGCGAGCCCTAGCATCTTGGCGAAGCGTATTTTCAAGGACCATTACCGCCAAGCCGGTCTTTTTCCACGTTCGCTTTAAAAATCCGGGGACTTTGCCCGGACCTTTGGTGGCCGATCCAAGCACGAGATCGAGGTCACCATCGCCATCCAAGTCGCCCGCATCCATCGTCAGCCACCTGCCGGCTATGCACTGTGGAAATGTCTTGGCATTGAACCGTCGCTCTCCCTGGTTTTCCAGATAGACAAAGCTTTCTCGTGGATCATGCCGATAATCCGGAAAATAGGAAATCGCCGCGATATCGAGATCACCATCTTGATCATAATCACGCGCCAGGGCCTTAAAGCAGCCATTCAACGGATAAAAGTAACTCTCCTGAAAGCGATTCCCACCTTGATTCAAATAGATTCGAATGCCGTGGTAACGCTTTGGAGGCGATGGTTGATATTCCCCGTTATCGCCATTCGTCGCAATGATATCCAGTCTCCCGTCTCCGTTAAAGTCCACCAGCTCAAAGAAGGTGTGTCCGTAAAGGGGCGGTTTCTGAAAGACTCGGGTCCGAGAGAACTCCCCATCTCCCTCATTGGTAAAGATGAACAACGACTCGGTGGCCTGAGCCATCAAAACGGCGATATCCGGGAGCCCATCCCCATTGAAATCATGGACCTCGGAACGGACCGCCCCAGGCTTATCCAGCAAGCGATGCTCTTCATATTGATAATCCCCCAATTTTTCAAACCAGGAAAAACGCCCGGCGAAATTACCAAACATCGATAAGACAAAATCCGTGCGGCCGTCCTGGTTCAGGTCAGCGAATTCGGCATCGGTCGGACGAGGCAGTTCCTCGCGAATGACGCGTCGACGGAACCGCTTGCCGGACGGCTCCAAAAAGATCAGCTCCCCCTTTGCCTTCTCGGACGGGAAGAATTTCCCGATTGATGTCAAGAAATACCCTCCCTCTCTTTCATCGATAGCAACCGGCATGTTCCCCACCTTCATTGACTCAATCAGATCGCCGTTCGAATCCAAGCGGTCGAGAACCATCTTATTCGCATCCCCCACGTAGACCCGATGATGCTCCGGTTCAATCTCGACCAGGGTCGTCATCGCCACCGATTTCCGGTACCGCTGCTCCAAAGGCTTAAACTGCTTGAGTCCGAGCTTGATCGGCGGTCTGGGGGGCTGTGGAATGGGCGAGGTCGGTGCCTTGCGGGTATAAAAGGCCTCGATCCGCCGCCAGTGAGCCTTGGAGATAATGGGACTTTCCGGGAAGACCCCGGTCTGCTTAAGCAGCTCGGCTTCGGAGCTTTTTTCAATCCGTTCCGGGGCCAGTCCCATAAAATTCTTCATCCAATCAAGGGCCCCTTTTTCCCATGTGTCGGCGTCGAGAAGGTCAGGCTCAGGATAGGCGTGACAAGCTGAACAATACACCCGGGCCAGCTCACGTCCCGACGGTGCCTCAAACGGAGCGGCGGTTTGACCCGTATGAGCGGAAGAATTCTCTTGCTCTGTCGGTCCCCGGAGCACCTGGCCATCGGCTAAACAGACCGATCCCGCCAAGGTCATTACCAACACGAAAACGCACCACGGCATAACCAACAACATTACAAAACCATGAGCCAATCACCCGAGCGGTTCCAGGATTAATTGAGTCGCTTCCGAAAGGACAGCCCATGGGCTGACTCCCACTTGCCAAACAAAGGCCGGAGGGATCACTCCCTCCGGCCGCGGCTTAACGTTCTTGATTTCGTTTATACCCGTTTCCTATTGCACCGCGCGGATGAACAGCGCCTCTTGGTCCCCGATCGAGAAGGTGGCCGGGCTACTCTGGTCGCTGGGCTCCCAAGGCCCGTTCACACTCGATGCGGTCTCCAGCGTGGCTGCGGTATCCCAGGTAACTTCAATATTCCCCTCGGAGAGCGAGATGTTCAGCACGGTCTCCTCCGCTTTCGGCTCCGCCGGAACAAACGCCAGGAAATTGAAGTCCATGTTACCGGGTCCAACGGTTAGACGGACCGTGTTGACCCCGCTGAGCTCGACCTGAGCCGGCTGCTCCGGCTCGCCGACTTCATGCATCTTGTAGAAGATGGCCGTTCCCCAATCTCCCGAAGCCGGACCGGTAAACTGCCCGAGCTGCTCGGTAGACTGGTCTTCCTCGGAGGGATCACTGGTAACCAGGCTCAGCGTCGGATCCGGATCGGTGCCGCCGGAGGAAAGACTGGCAAAGACATCATACGTCTGTCCATCCTCGGGGAAGTCGCGCGTGTAGTTATACCATTCACCTTCGGCGTTCCAGCCGATTTTCCAGTTGCTTTCGACCGTGAAACCGCCACGGACCGGATTATCGCCTCCGTTGAAGGTGGTGTCGCCAACCATCGGATCCAGCTCCCGATAGAGCTCGCCTCCGTCACCGGTGCTTTCCTGGTGATAGTCGACGTTGTGCGTCGCATCGAGTCCTTCGTACTCACCGCCGGCGTACTGCTCGCCTGTCGGGCCGCCATTCGCACCTTCAATCCATTGGCCGGCATTACCGCTTTCATCGGTGTAGTTGAAGTCGTTGGCCTCGATGTAACGAGTACCGTCAACAAACGTCTGCTCGGGATCGAGCTCGGTCTTAAAGGACCAGCTATCCGAGAAGGGATTCCCCTCTTCGTCCTCGTAGTTGACAGTGATCTCGGCCTCTTCGAAGCTGCCCAAGTCGGTCGCTGTCAGCTCGACCAGGGTGATATGCGAGAACATTGGATCTTCCGAAACAGTCACGTCAGCCGACTGACCGTTCACGAGCACCTCGATCGAATCCGGATTCACCGCTGTCGGCCCATCTTCCAATGCGAAAGAAATGCCTGTATCCGGTGACACCTGGCTGGCGCCTTCACCCGGCGTTCTTGCCTTGACCACCGGCTGACTCGCCACCGGCTGCAGTGTCGAGAGAAGCTCACCCGGGATAGGGGAGAGATCGGCCGGTGCCGTGTCATCGCTCTCGAGTCGGAACGCAACCTGTCCCCAGTCGCCGCCGCCACCTTCTTTCATCAGGAAGCGGAGCAGCACCGGCTCGCCTTCCGTCAGCGAGATGACGTCCGAAGTCTGGCTGTTGCCCGGCTCCATGAAGTCGTTGCAACAGCCGGTCTCTTCAGCGATCGGATTGTTCCCCAGGCCCTCTTCGGTGCCATCCTCGCTGATGAAAAGCTGCGAGGCATCATCACTGCGGACAAAAAACCGATACTCCCCTGTTTCGGGCGGGTGGAACTTGGCCGTCATTCTGGCGCCATAGTTGTCGCCGAAGAAGCTGCCGCCACCTCCCATATCAAAGGAGCTTAAGATACGGGTCTCATCCGGCTCATCCGGAAACTTGTCGGCCTCCTTTAAATTGCTGACGGAGGTCCCGCCGATACCCGTGTAGGCCTCCCACAGGACACCGAAGTTACTCTCTCGCCATGAGACGAACTGCGCGGTTGTGTCGGCCGCAATCGTATTGTTCGCCGCCGCCCGATCGGTCACGTTATTGATCGTGATCGTGTAGGTGGTCCCTTCATCCTGCGAGCTCGTGCCCAGCTCAACCACCGAGCCATCTTCGAGGAGCGTCGCTGAATTAACCGAAAGGGCTTCGATCGAATAGTTCGACGAATCGCCTCCCGTATCCTCGGCAACAGGCTCGGAGAACGTAATTCGAGCTCCGTCCAACGTGGATGTTCCTTGAACTGACTCCACGGTCGGCGCCGTCAGGTCTTCTTCCACTGTCAAGGTCGCGGGATCGCTCGTCGTTGAGCTGAAGCTGTTGCTTACCTCGACCGAGAATTCTGCGCCATTGTCCTCCAGTGTGACCGAATCGATCGTGAAGCTTGAACTGGTGGCCCCATCGATCGGCTCACCGTCGCGCATCCAGTGAAAATCGTACGGAGGCGTGCCATCGACCTCGACATTGAACGTGACCGAGCCGAGCTCGTCGACCGTTTGACTCGATGGCGCACTGGTGATCGTCACCGGACCGCTTGTCGTGAAGGCCGACAGGAAGTTCCCTTGGATCGGCTGGAGGTCACTGTTTTCAGTCGGCTCGGGGTCACTCGGCTTTTGCACGGCCACGGCCAGGTTATCGCCACCGCCACCTTCGTTCATTTGGGCTTCAATGTAGACGCGTTCACCCGCTTGGAGCGTAATCGGCGAGGAGATGTTCTCCTGCTCCGGCCGGCGGTCCTCTCCGAGCCAGTTGCGGGCACCATTCCATTGCGGTTCCATCGCGATCGAAGTCGCGTTGGCCGGGTCCTCATCGCTGCTTAGGAAGAGCTCGCCCTGGTCGTCCGAGGAGATGTAGAAGACGTACTCCCCGGTTTCCGGAGGTGTGAAGAAGCCTTGGAACTGAACACCGTAGTTATCATCCACATTGACCGGCGTTTCCAACAGGGTCGGGTAATCGACCACATCCGGATTGTCCGGGAACTTCTCTGCGTTCCGCAATGTACCAAGATCTGTCCCCGAAACGTCCTCAAACTTCTTGCGGGTGATGACACCATGGACCTGTAAGAAATCCATTGAGTTGTTGGCCCCGATCTCGTTCGGATCGTCGGCGAGATCTTCCACGTTGTTGACGGTCACCGTATAGACCTGTCCGGAGGTGATCTCAGTCGTCTCCAACTGCACCGTGGTCCTGTTCACGACGGTTACGCTATTCACCGTGACACCACCACTGATGCTGTAGTTGTCGGGATTGCCGGCCGTCTCTTCACTGACCGCTTCAGAAAACGTCACGCGGAGCCCATTCGGGTTGCCTTGGGTAACCGCATTCGCCACCTCCGGCGGGGTTTCGTCGGGATCGACCTGCAACGTCACCGTGTCGGTCGTCTTGGTGCCCGCGCTGTTGCTGATCTCGAGCATGAACTCGGAGCCATCGTCGGCCAGGGTGGCCTCCATCCCCAGCGACGAGTTGACAGCCCCTTCGATGTTGGAACCGTCACCGCGCTTCCATTGATAATCGACAGGCGGCTGCGCGTCGACATTCGCTTCAAAGACGACCCGGTTGCGCTCAACAACCGTCTTGGACTCCGGCTGCTTGGTAATCTCTAGCACCGAGGAGTCAACGAATCGCTGGAAGAAGCGACCGTCAATGACCGTCGGCTCATCCGCGATGCCGGGACCGCTCCAGCCGACCTGCCACCAGTCATTGCCGGCGCCTTCCTTATGGATAAGTTGGAAATAGTATTGATTCCCCGGCTCCAATTCGATCGGATCCGAGCTGCGGATGCCGTCATCGACGAAGTCGTTACAGCAGTCTGGCTCTTCGGCCACCACTTCGGCATTGGATTTTTGATGGTCGGAGCTTAGCAAGAATTGCGAGGCATCATCACTTCGAACGAAGAAGGTGTACTTGCCCGCCTGGGGGACTTCCAAGAAGCCTTCCACCATCGAGCCGTAATTGTCACCGGAGTTATCCGCCTCGGCAAAATCCTGCGGCCATTGAAGGCTGGTCAGCGGCTCCAACGGAAAGAAAGACGGCGGATTGGCCGAATCAACCGCCGGATTTTGAGGAAAGGCCTCCGCGGAAATGAGATCTTCAACCTCTTCTCCCTCAATGGCGGGCGTGCCGGTACCAAATTGCCCGTAGAGGTTGATATCCGCCTCTCCCGCTTGCCCATTGGACGCTCCCATCATCAAGAGCGCCGCCCCTAAAAGCGTCGCCCCTCTTTTGAATATTGTTTCGGTTCGCATACTTTCTAATAGGTCGGTTTCTGTTAAGCGCGAGGCGACCGGAGAAGACCTTATTACCCCCTACCAGCCCTTACCATAAGGTGGGGGTCTGGGGGTCGCTCGGAAGGTCGGAGCCGCGCCCGCCAAGTTTGACATCCCTCCTAAAACAGACTGATCACGAAGAATCCGAGGCCTCGCGTTATCGGAATGCCGCCGCTTAAGGCTTCGGACATGACACGGAACGCTCCCAACCTGCTGGTGATAGTCGTTCACAGCCATGCACTTTAAACTTCCGGATCGGTTGTCCTAGGTGATTACCGCATGGTATAAACACGATCCTATTGCTTGGCAATAAAAAAATGAAACTTTTCTGCCAGAATGGTTTTTCAAGCCTTGAACCGGATCGGTGTGCCATTTGGCAGGAGCGCCACCCAGGTAAATGCAAGGGCGCGAGAAGGGCGTACGGGCGTACTCCTGAGCGGGCTGTGACCGACAAGCAACACAGCAGATGACCCTACTTCACCCCTCACCTGACCCATTGCGACCCCATCCCCCCATCCCTTATCCACCCCTTATCGGGCGCAACAACGCAACACCTCGCTTGAGGACGAACTGATTTTTTGAGCGCACACTTCCTTGAAGGATTCCGCATGAGTCATACAATGGGGTAACTTGCGTCCATCGAGGGTGTAGGGAGGAACCGAGTTGGTTTGTGAGCGTTTACCGGACAGCCCCGAATCACTCGTGGCTTCACGGATGAATTCGACTTGGGGATGGTGAGCAACACGGAGCTCGGGAATCGAAGATTGAAAGAGTGGAGCAGAATCGGTTTGACTTGACCCAAAGGTTAAAGTATTAGCAGATTTAAACCAACCAATCATGGCCAAGCTCGTCGTATTGAATAAGGGTTCTAGCGGAACCTCCTTTGAGTTAAAAGCCGAACGGAATACCGTTGGGCGAGTGGAGGAGAACGATTTGGCGATCCCAGAGTCCTCGATTTCCTCACGTCACTGTGAGATCTACGTCAAGGGTGACGAGGTCCGCGTCAAGGATTTGGGGTCGACGAATGGGACCTTCATCGATGGAAATCCGGTTACTGAAGGGAGCGAAGGGACATTGAAGGGAGGGCAGGTTCTCCGATTGGGTCAAGTGGAGCTCAAGCTTGAGGGCGTGGAAGGAGCAGCGGCTCAGAAACAGACACCTGCATCCAAGGGAATCAAGCCGGATCAGCTCGAATTCGGGAATCGCCCGCAGTTTGAGAGCACCTCGATGTTTTCCAAGCGGAGTGACAAGGCCAACAAGGTATTCGTTACGGTCGGGATCACTCTCGGGATCATCGTTGTTGGACTGCTTATCTACGGGGTTTTCTTGCTCATGCAAGCCCGCCCATGAATCAGCTTGGCATTGCCGAGTCAATCTGGTTAGCTCCCGCTTCCAGATGAGAGGATTGTTGCAGCCTTTCAAGATCGGAACCGGCGTCCTCGCAGGAGGCCTCGTCTGTGCCGTCGGTGTTTTGGCGCAAGACCAAGGGCAGGGCGAAAGCGCAAGCGGTTCAAATCGGAGCCCGCCGGTCGAGATCGAGTCCCTCGGCCCTGGCTCGGCATTCGATTACCACCTGGATGATCAAGTGGCCGTGGCCACGAATGGGGTCGTGGTGCGATACGGGGATGCTTTCCTGCGGGCACGGTCTGTCCGACTCAACCAAAAGACCGGCATGATTCACGCTCAAGGAGATGTCTACCTCCAAAAGGGGGAGCATGTCTTTACCGGTGAGCGCTTTCGCTACAATTACAAGAAAGAGACCATCGAGGCGGGGCAATTTCGGATGGGGCGTCCGCCGCTGTTTGTGCAAGGCGATTCGTTGACCACTCAGATGGGCTCGGGGACCAACCGAGTTTATCGCGCGAACGATGCGTTTGTCACCACTGATAACGTGGATGACCCAGGCTACCGAATTCGTACGACTCAGCTTAAGCTGGCCCCCAATCGCTTTATCGAAGCTCGAAACGCCACCGTGCAGTTGGGCGATGTCCCTGTGCTCTATTTTCCCTATTACCGGCGAAGCCTTCAACAAGACGGGAATCGATTCGAGATCATTCCCGGATATCGCGGCGAATACGGCGGCTATCTCCTTGGAACCTACTATTGGAGCCCTTATCAGAATGTCGACACGGCATTGAATTTGGATTACCGGCAAAAGCGGGGTATCGGAGTCGGGCCCAACATCGATTATGACCTCGGCCAATATGGGGATGGGGAATTCAAGTACTACTACCTTCAGGATCAGGATCCGGATGAAAATCCGTTTACCGACGAGCCGATCCAAGAAGATCGCTACCGCTTGCATTTCTCGCACCAAGCCACCCTCCGAACGAATTTAAATGCGACCTTGATGGTCCGGAAACAGAGTGATCCGCTTGTCACGCGGGATTTCCTGGAAAGTGAGTTCCGTGATAACACTCAGCCCGATTCCTACCTTGAGCTCAACCAGCTTTGGCGCAATTTTAGCCTGAACGTCTTGACCCGACCCCGCCTGAACGACTTTTTCGGTCGAGTCGAACGATTGCCCGACGTCAAACTGAGCAGCTTCCGCCAACAAATCGGGGCTTCGCCGCTCTATTACGAAGGGGAAAGCTCGGCGGGCTACTTCCGACGCAAATTCGCTTTCGATCGGCAGCCCGAATTTGCCTCATTCCGGGCCGATACCTTCCATCAGCTCGTGCTGCCCAAGACGTTCTTCGGCTGGCTCAATGTCAGCCCACGGGTTGGAGGACGGTTTACCCAATACGGGGAGGCAAACGGACCCGGCGGAACGACCGACGATGAGGCTCGTGCCGTTTTCAACACAGGGACCGAAGTCTCATTCAAAGCGCATCGGGTCTGGCCCGGTGTCGAGAACGACTTCTGGAATGTTCATGAGCTGCGCCACATTGTGGAGCCTTCGGTCAATTATTCCTATATCCCCACTCCCAACGTGCGTCCGTTTGAGGTCCCTCAGTTCGATCGCAAGCTCACCACGTTCGAGCTCCCGTCCCTCTATTTCCCGGATTTCAACGCGATCGATTCCATCGATGGCAGGAATGTCTTCCGATATGGACTCGAAAATCGACTCCAGACCAAACGCCAGGAAGGGGTGGTCAACTTTGTCGATTGGGGTCTCTACACCGATTGGCGCCTCAATCCGCGTCGGAGGCAAGACACGTTTCGCGATATCTTTTCAGACCTTGCATTCCGCCCGAGCTCTTGGCTGACACTCCACTCCAAGCTCCGCTACGACATCGAAAACACCCGATTGCGACTGGCCCAGCATGGCGCGACAATCCAGCCAAATACGAAATGGAGCTGGTCACTGGCCCATCGATTCGTGCGCACCGGTCCGGTGTTTGGATTGGGCAACAATTTGATAATGAGTCGGTTTTATTATCGCTTCAATGAAAACTGGGGCGCCCGAATCTCTCATCGCTTTGAAGCCAGGGATGGCCGGCTCGAGGAACAAGAATACACCCTTTATCGGGATATGCGAAGCTGGACGGCGGCCCTCTCCTTTCGGGTCCGCGAGGGACGGAACGAGCCGACCGACTACAGTATCGCCGCCACCCTCTCGTTAAAAGCCTTCCCCAGCTTCGACCTCGGTGAGGACCGCAATGAACCGCAGCGTCTGTCGGGCCGATAGCCCCCGAACCGATCGCTTGCTCCCGCACGGCAAGTCCCGTTATTGTCGCGTCGATATGAAATCAATCAGCCTGTTGATCTCGGCGACGGTTTGCCTCGCGATAAGCGGCAGCACAACCACCGCCAAAGAGTCCAATCGCGATCAGGCCAACTCCGGCGAAGTCAATGGATTTGCGAGCTACCGCCAAAAGGCGGGCGAATTCAACGCGGTTTTGCAGCTCCCTGAATTTGAGACAACCTCAAAGGAGGTGAAGGCCTCGATCAAAGGGGCGATCAAACAAGCCAATGCCCGCCTCGATCAAATCGGGAAGCTTAAGGCCCGGGAAGTCACGTTCGAGAATACGATCATGGCATTGGACACCCTCCTTTTCCATGCGGACAAAGTGGCCAATCGGATTTACCTCATCAAGGAAACCCATCCTGATGCCGAGATGCGGAAAACCGCAACTCGAATGATCAAGCAGTATCAGAATTGGAAGGTCGGCCTGGATTATCGGGAGGATGTGTATCAGGCAATCAAGGCGTTCGCGGACCAAGAGCCCGACCTTCACAGCGAAGACGCCAAGCTGCTTAAAGAAACCATGCGGGATTACCGGCGGGCCGGATTAAATCTCTCGAAGTCGAAGCAGAGCGAAGTCGAGGCACTCCGCAAAGAATTGGCCGGACTGACCACCGATTACGACTCGAACATTACCAAGGCCGAGAAAGCGCTTCACTTCTCAAAGGAGGAGCTCGCGGGCGTCCCGGATCGATTCTTAAGCAATCCGGATATCAAAACCGGAGAGAATGAATACACCGTCATGGCCAATATCACGTGGCACTTCATGACGGTCATGGAGAACGCCAAAAAGGAATCGACCCGCAAGCGCTTGCAGATTGCCCGCTACAATCTCGCCAAAGAGAAAAACGTCCCCCTCCTTAAAAAAATCCTTAAACTTCGCGCTCAAATCGCTGCCAAGCTTGGATACGATTCCTGGGCGGATTATCGAATCGAGCCGCGAATGGCCGAAAATGCCGCCAAAGCCCAAGATTTCTTAAAACGCCTGCAGGACGGCCTACAGCCGAAATTCAAAGAAGAGCTCGCCGCATTTCGCGAGCTCAAAGCCGACGATACAGGCCGGTCGGAACCGACAATCCATATGTGGGATTGGCGCTATTATAGCGAGCAGCTCAAATCGGAGCGGTATTCGGTAAATACCGAGAAGCTCCGTTCCTATTTCCCATACAGTCAAGTGCTCAAAGGGATGTTTGAAATCTTTGAAAGCTTGTTCGGGCTGACGATCCAGCGAGTGGCGCCTCCATACAAGTGGGTGGACAACCTGCGCCTCTACGTGGTCTCGGACTCGGATTCGGGTAAGCCAATGGGGGCCTTTTACCTCGATATGTTCCCCCGCAAAGGGAAATACAACCACTTTGCGCAGTTTGGGATCACTCCCGGCAAACGGCTTTCGGATGGACGCTATCAACGCCCCGTCGTCGCCTTAATCTGCAACTTCCCATCCCCCCAAGGCGATGATACCCCTTCCCTGTTAAGTCACCAGCAAGTTGAGACCCTATTCCACGAATTCGGCCACGCCCTCCATTCCATCTTGACCGAGGCGGACTACAAACGCTTTTCTGGGACAAGTGTCGCGCGGGACTTCGTTGAAGCCCCTTCCCAAATGCTCGAGAACTGGGTCTGGGAGAAGGAGGTCCTGGATACCTTCGCCGCCCACTACAAGGACCCGAGCAAAAAGATCCCGCAGGAGACCCTCCAACAGATGGAAGCGGCCAAGCATGCCACAATTGCCACCTGGTACCGGCGACAGCTCGCGTTCGGTCTTCTGGACTTGGAGCTCCATGACAAGCAGCCTTCGGCCCAATCATGGAAGCCGGTGGCAACCTCAAACGAGATTATTAACGACGTCTTTCTACCGGTTCCGGAGGATACCGCGTTTGTCGCTTCCTTCGGGCATTTGACGGGATACGATGCCGGCTATTACGGCTACGCTTGGGCTGATGCCATCGCCGCCGACATGAATACGGTTTTCGAAAACGCCGAAAATGACTACTTCGACAAAGAGGCCGGGAGGCGGCTGCGGAATCGGATCTATGCCCCGGGCGGATCCAAAGAACCGAATGAGCTCGTTCAAGACTTTCTCGGGCGTTCCAGATCGATCACCCCCTTCCTGAGGTCTCTCGGGATCAAGACGGAAGACCGGAATTGACATTTTCGACAATCGGATTGATATCTCCATAACAATCTATGACGAATTGGATGCCTAGGATGACACGGACTTCGGCGTTTTGGATCGTGACCGCCGTCGTGTTGGCGGGATGCGGCGGAAGCAGCACACGCGTCGAAAGCGGGAATGAGAATCAGATTCTCCATCTCGGCAATGGCGCCGACCCCCAAGACCTTGATCCCCATATCGTAACCGGCGTCCCGGAGCACAACATCATTGCCGCACTCTTCGAAGGACTTGTCTCGGAAGATCCAAAGACTCTGAAGCCCGAACCGGGCGTCGCCAAACGGTGGGAGATTTCCGACGACAAGACTGTCTACACCTTTCACCTGCGTAAGGATGCCAAGTGGTCCAATGGCGATCCGGTGACCGCATACGACTTCGCCAAATCCTACGAGCGTATTTTGACGCCGGAATTGGCGGCGCAATACTCGTACATGTTCAACGACGTCGTCAACGCCGAGGCCTTCAACAACGGCGAAATCGACGATTTTTCCAAGGTCGGGATCAAAGCCTTGGGTAAGCGTCGCTTGCGGATCGAGCTCGAATCGCCGACTCCTTATTTCTTATCGATGCTCAACCACTACTCGTGGTTTCCGGTGCACATCCCGACAGTGAAGGAGCATGGCGAGCTCACGGAGCGTGGCAGTCCCTGGACCCGTCCCGAGAATCTGGTCGGCAACGGCCCATTCACCCTCGAAAAATGGCGCATCAACCAAGTGATCGAGGTCCGCAAGAGCTCGACCTATTGGGACGCCGAAGAGGTTGAGCTCAATGGGATTAATTTCTATCCGATCGAAAACGCGGAGACCGAAGAGCGGGCCTTTCGCGCAGGGCAGCTCCACGTAACCGAGCAAGTCCCCCTTTCCAAGATCGAATACTATCAGAAAAACAAGCCGAAGCTTTTCCGGATCGATCCCTACTTGGGCACCTATTTCTACCGGATCAATACCAACATCGAGCCACTGAATGACAAACGGGTCCGTCGCGCATTGGCCATGGCGATCGATCGCGAGAGCATCGTCAACAACGTGCTTAAGGGCGGTCGAAAACCGGCTTATCATTACACGCCACCCAACACGGCAGGCTACACCGCAGAAGCACACGTGGAAGGATCGGTCAAGCAGGCCAAGAAGCTCCTCGCGGAAGCCGGATACCCGAATGGCAAAGGCTTTCCGACCATCGAGATCCTCTACAATACCTCGGAGGCGCATCGCACCGTCGCGCAGGTCATTCAGGAGATGTGGTCCGAAAACCTGAACATTAAGTCAACGCTCATTAATCAAGAATGGAAGGTCTATCTGACCAAGCAGGACTCGATGGATTACGAGGTCTCCCGTTCCGCCTGGATCGGAGATTACATCGACCCGAAAACCTTCCTCGATATGTGGGTCACCGGCGGTGGCAACAACGATACCGGCTGGTCCAATGAGACGTACGACCGGCTCATTGCGAAAGCGGACAAGGCCGCGACTCAACAGGAACGGTATCGGCTCTTCCAAAAGGCGGAAAAGCTCCTGATGGAGGAGATGCCGATTATCCCGATCTATTTCTACACCCGGATCATGCTCATCCGACCGAGCGTGAAGGGATGGTATCCAACCATGCTGGATCATCACCCGTATAAGTATGTGCATCTCGAGCCCTCGAGCAATTGAGCACTCAAGGCGAAGCACCGCAGCCCGCCAAGCACGATAATCATGCTCAAATTCATTGCCCGTCGCATACTCGAGACAATCCCGGTGCTGTTCATCATTGCGACAGCCACCTTTTTTATGATGCGGCTGGCCCCGGGTGGCCCATTCGACACCGAAAACCTCAAGGTCTCTCCGCAAATCATCAAGAAGCTCAACGCCCACTACGGCTTCGATAAGCCGTTGGGCCGGCAATACCTCGACTACCTTGGGAACCTGCTGCAAGGCGATTTGGGCCCGTCATTCAAATACCCCAATCGCAGTGTGAACGGCCTCATCGCCGACACACTTCCGGTCTCCCTGGAGCTCGGTCTTTGGTCCCTTCTCGTCGCGTTGGTGCTCGGACTCACTGCCGGGCTCATTGCCGCATTAAAACCGAATTCTTGGGCGGATTATATCCCGATGTCGATGTCAATGGTCGGCATCTGCATTCCAACCTTCGTGATGGGTCCCATTTTGATCCTTGTTTTTGCGCTCGGCCTCGGTTGGTTCAACGCCTCCGGCTGGTACTCGCCGGCCGATCGTGTCCTTCCGGCCTTG
>JAHEOI010000381.1 GCA_018610125.1 Verrucomicrobiota bacterium | reverse complement strand
TTATATAAAGGAGAAGGCGTGGAACGAGATGACGAATCGGCCAGGCATTATTTCCGTAAGGCGGCATTTCAAGGCTTGGCCAAGGCGCAATACAATCTGGGGGTAATGTACTATTTTGGGCATGGGGGAGCGCGTAACTTTGAAGAAGCCGCGCGATGGTTCTGCAGGGCGGCCGAACAAGGATTTGCACGGGCCAATATCAATCTCGGCGTGATGTACCGCAACGGCTACGGCGTCCCTCGAGATCCGGCAAAGGCCGAGGAATACTTTTACCGTGCCACACATGGACGCTCGCCCCATTGGGAGTGGTCCATGCGGCGCTTTCGCGAGATTTCTCGTGCCTTTTTGCGGGCTTCCCGGGTCAAGAAAGCTCAAGCCATTGCGGTCGGGGTGATTGGGCTGCTCCTGACTTGGGGGTGGTATAGGTTGTTCTTGGGGCGTGAAGAAGTGCCTTTTGCGTCGCGGTTCCCATGGCAGGAGGCCATGGGCCAGCGGGTGTGGGTCTGGTGTCTTTGGCTTGCGGGAATTTCGGTTGTTTTCCCTATTGCTTTCATCGTGATGAGGCGTTTCTGCGGTGCCCGCTCGCGAAGGGGTAGGTTTTAAAGGAGGCCATGGAGCCGAGGATTGAGATACTTCCTTGGGATCGTCCGCTCTTGGAGCAAGCTGTGGAATGGCTGGCGCGGGATTTGCCAACGGGCAATCTCGATTTGAGCCGACACTTGATCGTTGTGCCGACGCGGGAAGCTGGCCGCCGACTTCGGGAACGGCTGGCGTTGTTTGCGGCTGAGCGGCAGTCCGGCGTTGTGGGGCCATTGGTTGTGACGCCCGAATTCCTGGTGACCTATCCCCTGAACGAGCGGGCCGTCGCTGATCGGCTGGCTTGCCTGATGGCATGGACGCGAGTACTGCAGTCGATGGAGATCGAGGATTTTAGGGCGGTATTTCCCAGAGATCCGGTCGAGCGAGATTTCCATTGGGCGTTGCAGACCGGACAAATGCTTGATCGCTTGAAACGTTCCCTGGCCGAGGGCGGTTTAAACATAAGCGATGTCAATCGGATATGCGGTTCAAGTTTTGAAGAGGTCGACCGATGGGAGGCTTTGGGGCGTCTTGAGGAGGCATATCGAGCTGTGCTGACAGAGGAGGGGCTGGAAGATCCCTCCGAGGCGCGGAATTCGGTGTCGCAGGCCCCGAGCCTTCCGGAGGAGGTGGAGCAAGTGACCTTTTTAGGCGTTCCGGATCCGATCCCTCCCGCGGTGGCTGCAGCGGAGAAGATTGCCGAGAGCATTCCGATAAGGGTGGTCGTGCTTGGGCCTAGGGGCGGAGAAGCATTGTTTGATGAGTGGGGGCGTCCGATCAAGGAGGTGTGGCAAGAGCGCCCGATCCCGTATCCGGAGCTCGAAAAGAGGGTGCATTTGGTTGACAAGCCGTTGCAACAGGCGCGGAAGACCGAGCGGTTGGTCGATGAATATTCGGAGCCGGAATGCCGCGTGGCGATTGGGCTTTTGGACCGTGAAGTGCGCCCGTTTCTGGGAGAGACGCTCAGCTCGGCCCCGGTCTTTGACCCTGAGGGCGAATCGTGTGAGCGGCATGAGCTTTTCGCGCTCCTGGAGATTCTTAAACGATTATTACGAGGTCGCGATTATGCCGTTTGTGGTGAGCTGATCCGTCATCCAAGCTACTTTCGGTTCCTGCGAGAGACCCTTCCGGCGTTTTCCCTGGAGAGGTTATTGTGGGAATGGGATGACTTTCGCGAGCGGCACTTGCCTGCCACCCTTGACGAGGCATCGGAGTCACACGGGGCCGGGGCGGCACGTTACCCGACCTTGAATGCTGTCCTTCGGCTGATCCGAACGCAGTTGGAGCCGTTTCAAACGGAGCCGTTTTCGAAGGCGTTGTCGGAGTGGCTGCGGGCTCTTTTCCAACAGTCCCGGGTGAATGAGATGGGCGAGGACGGGGAGCCATTCTTGAGCGCAGCGTATTCCTTAATGGCTTGGCTGAAATCGCTTGGTGAAAGCAGCTTCCTGACGGAGGGCGAGGGCGGCCTCGAAGCTTCGGATTGGCTCGAGCTCTTGCTCTCGGTATTTCGAGACGAGCGTATCTATTCCGAGCGACCCGAAGGCGCGATCGACCTTCAAGGCTGGCTGGAGTTGCTCTGGGAGGACGCGCCGCACCTTATTCTGACCGGGTGCCACGACGGCAATCTGCCCGAGTCCATTGTGGGCGATCCCTTTTTGCCTGATGGACTGAGGCGAACGTTGGGATTGAAAGAGAATGCGGGGCGTCTTGCACGAGACACCTATTTGATGGAGGCATTGATTGAATCGAGGTCCGGGAATGGCAGAATCGATTGGATTGTCGGTCGAGCCGCGAATGGCGGAGACCCGGTGAGACCATCCCGGCTCTTTTTCCAATGTCCAAGGAAGGAACTGCCTCGCAGGGCTCGTCACTTGTTTCAGGAGGTCGCTTCGACCGATTCCCGCGTCGCATGGCAGCCGGCTTTCACCCTCCGGCCTCAAAATGCTGGTGAGGTGACTCGCTTGACTGTCACGCAATTTAAGGATTACCTGGCATGCCCGTTTCGCTTCTATCTTAAGCACCTGCTTCGGATGGAGCCTGTCGATCCGTGGAAGGCTGAAATGGATCCCCTCGATTTCGGGGGACTGTGTCACGAGGTGCTTCAAAAAATGGGCGAGGACCCGGGCGTCTCTGACACCACCGATGTTCGGGTCATTCAAGACCTTTTGCAAGACGAGCTCAACCGTTGTTTCCGAGCTCGATTTGGCAACGCATTATCGGCGCCATTACTGATTCAAAAAGAGGCATTGCGGCAACGGCTGCTTGCATTGGGGGAACAGCAGGCAAGTGAAAGGGCCAAAGGGTGGGTGATCGAAGCGGTGGAATGGGCATTTGAAAAGGAGAGCCTTCTTTTTCCCGCCGGTCTTTCCGTTCGAGGTAAGATCGACCGGGTCGATCGAAACGAGCAGAGCGGTGAGTTGCGGGTCCTTGATTATAAAACGTCCGAGCAGGGAATCTCTCCCCGTGAAGCGCATTGTCGCAAACTGACGGGACAACGCGCCGTGGATCGCCCGCAGTGTGCGTATTTCCAATGGGCCGACCAGTCGTATCGTTGGATCGATCTCCAGCTCCCGCTATATGTGTGGGTGGCGCGCGAGACATTCGGGAAGGACGCCTGGAGCGGCTATTTTAATCTTCCGAAAGCCAAGTCCGCAACCGGCGTGGCGATTTGGGAATCGCTTTCGTCCGAGCTCGTGGATGCCGCGCTCGAGTGTGCTCAAGGTGTCGGTCGGGCGGTGTGTGACGGCCGGTTTTGGCCGCCGGTGGAGCGGGTCGAGTATGATGATTTTGAATCCCTTTTCTTTAACTCCGTCGGCTCGAGTGTCGATGGCGACTATTTTGAACAGGCTCAGCGATGATGACCGCAAGCAATAAAGGTGAGACGATCCGTCATGAGATGATCATGGCCTCGGCCGGATCCGGCAAGACTTACCAATTGACCAACCGGATCTTAAAGCTCCTAGCACTGGGAGTGGAGCCGGAGCGCATCAACGCCTTGACCTTTACCAAGAAGGCGGCCGGGGAATTTTTCGATACGGTGCTCGCCAAACTGGCGACCGCCTCCGAGGAGAGTGAGCATGCCGCCAAGCTGGCGTCGGAGCTCGATTTGCCAGGGCTTGGAAGAGATGATTTTCTTGTCATGCTGGCACGGCTGGTTGGTCGTCTGCATCTTATCAGCTTTGGCACCTTGGATAGTTTCTTTCATCGGATCGTTCGTAACTTCCCATTTGAATTTGGGCTTACGGGGGATTTTGGCATTCTGGATGAGGATGGGGTGAATGTGGAGCGGCGGCGGGTGCTGCAGGAAGTCTTTCACGGGTACCCGTTAAAGGCGGAAGTTTATCGGCGATTCTTTGAAGCGTTCAAACAAGCGACCTGGGGGACGGAAGAGCGAAGCCTTGTTCGATTGCTCAACCGGTTTGTCGATGAGAATCACGCGATCTTTCTCCGAGCCCCGGAAAGGGAAAAGTGGGGCGATCCCGAGCGGATTTGGCCGGATGGCTCTCCGTGGCTGGAGGCTCAGTCTCTCCCCGAGGCCGAGCTCGACGCGTTGGCCCGTATTGCTGAAGAAAAGCCGGATTTAAACGATAAGCAGCGAGGGCGCTGGCGGGCCTTCATCGACGGTGTCCGCCAGTGGCAGCCGGGAGCCCCCTTTCCGGGAGATGTGAAATATTTTCTGGAGAAGTGCCTTCGGGAATGGGAGCCGATCGGTCGTCGCGATGCGGTCTTGATTAATGAGCGCAGGCGGGAGGTGCTTTCTCCTGAGCAGTGCAAACGACTCGAGAGTATCGTGAAATACCTCGTGGGTGGGTCCATTGGTGCAAGCCTACGCGTCACACGAGGAATCTACGATACCTTATGGCAGTATGACGTTACCTATAGTCGACTGGTTCGCCGACAAGGCAGATTGACGTTTCAGGATGTCTTGCTCCTGCTGAATGGCCGCTTTGCCAACGACGAGGACTCAAGCGGGCTTACCTTGACGCAGACCGACGATCCAACCCGGTTGGCGGTGCACTATCGGCTGGATAGTCAATACGATCATTGGCTATTGGATGAGTTTCAAGACACGAGCTTTGAGCAATGGCGGATTCTCCAGCCCTTGATCGATGAAGTGATTCAAGATCCGACCGGTCAGCGAAGCTTTTTCTATGTGGGGGACGTCAAGCAGTCCATTTTCGGCTGGCGCGGAGGGGATCCCCGCTTGTTCCGGGATGTTTATTCCTATTACAACCAATGGGACCGAGACGTCATTGTCGAGCGTCGGATGAACGAGTCGCGCCGGTGCGGGCCGGCTGTGATCGAGAGTGTCAATACGGTCTTTGGGAACGAAGGACTCTTTCGTGAGCTCTTTCCGAAAGAGACCGTTGATCGCTGGTCGGCGATTTGGGATGTCCATGGGTCATCTCGATCAGAGGAGATAGGCTATGCCGCGTTGTATGAGGTTGAGAATGAGGCGGAGCGGTTTGCCTCGACGGTCGGACTTCTGGAAGAGATTCAGCCGATAGAGAAAGGGCTTTCCTGCGCCATTTTGGTACAGCGCAATGAGGTGGGTGAGCAATTGGCCCAATATATCCGGGAGTATAGTAACATCGCCGTTACGAGTGAGTCGGACATCCGTATCGGGCGGGACAACCCGCTTTCGGTTGCGCTTTTGTCGCTATTGAAGGTTGCGGCTCACCCGAAAGACTCCTTTGCCTGGGAGCATTTGAGGATGACGCCGTTCAACGAATGCCTCCGTCGCATGGGCTTTGACAAGGGGCGCTTGATCGAATCGGTGCTGACTCAAATCTACCGCGAAGGCTTTGAAGCGACCGTTGCCGCCTGGATCGACAAGCTGAACGAGGTCATCGAGCTTGACCGGTTTAGTCAGGGGCGGGCTAAGGAGCTGATTACGGCGGCTTACTTCTTTGATCGATTGGGCAAGAAGACGGTTGCCGAATTCTTGGACTTCATCGATCGGTATCGGATTCGCGATGTCGAAGCGACCGGACAGGTTCAGGTGATGACCGTTCATAAGGCGAAGGGGTTGGGGTTTGACGTGGTGCTTTTGCCCGACCTTGAGGGGAAGCGGCTGGCCCAACGCCGCAGTGGCTTGGGCGTCCAAGAGACGAGCGAGCGTGAGATCGCCTGGGTCCTTGATCTGCCTCCGAAAGAAGTGCGCGAGATGGACCGCATGCTGCATGAGAATGAGCTGACCTCGGAAGCCGAGGCATGCTTTGAACGGTTATGCGATCTGTATGTCGCTATGACGCGTGCCAAACAGGCACTATACCTCATCGCCGGACGCGTCGGGAGCTCCAAGTCGATCAACTACCCGAAATTGCTGGACCGAGCCTTGGCTTCGAGCGAAGCCCGGACGGTCGGGCTGGGTCAGCAACGGATTAATTGCTATTATGAAGCGGGGATCCCCGAATGGTATCAGCGGCTGGGAGGTGAGCCGCCACGGGAAGAAGCGGGAAGGGAAGCCCTCGCGGAAGAAGAGACGGCATTGACCGAGAGCGGTCGGGAATTGAAGCCGGGCGGGCAGCGGTTGCGACGCCGGACCTCATCGGACGCGTCACAGAGTGATGTGCTCGGGGATCGGCTGTTCAGTTTGGAGACGCGACAGGCTGCCGATTACGGGACATTGGTTCATTGGCTGTTTGAGCAGATTGAGTGGCTGACGGATGAGACGGAGCAAGCCCTGGAGGCAAGCCTTCAACGGAGCTCGGCGGTCTCGACCGACCAAAAAACGGCCGCGCTAAACGAGGTTTTTGGGTGTCTGCGGGAGCCGACAGTTCGAGCCACGCTGCAGCGACCGTCCTCGCCGGTCGAAGTCTGGCGGGAAAAGCGCTTTGAGATTGTCATGGACGGCGAATGGATTTCAGGGGTGTTTGATCGAGTCACTCTGATCCAAGATGGGAATGGTGGTTATAAAGAAGCGACGATTTTGGATTTCAAGACGGACCGGTTGAGCGGCGAAACCGATGTCGACCGTTTACGGGATCTCTATTCGCCGCAATTGCGGCTTTATCGCCAAGTGCTGAGTCGGATCTCCGGATTGTCGGAATCTCGGATTCGGTGTCGGTTGTTGATCACACAGCGACGTCAGCTTGTAGACGTCTGACGAGGGGCCGGGCCGGCGGCGACTTCGGTCGAGGCGATAGAAAAGTGTGTCGAACTGGGAATCCTGAAGAGTCGGGAGGCATGTCATGGTCGTTTGCTCTTTGTTCGGGACGAGGAAGCGTGGCTGGGGTTTTTCAGTCGGACGGCACGCGAGTATGAAGAACAGATGCACCATTACAAGCGGCAGCGCCGTTACCGGTTGGAAGCGAGCGATCGGCAAGGCGGATGGGCGCCTGGGGAAGACAACGGGTAAAAGGCAAAGCGTTTGACCTATGAAGGCAATGGTATGTGAGCAATCGCCGGCGTCACTGACAGAGATGGAATGGCCATGTCCGGAGCCGGGCCGGGGCCAGGTTCTTGTGCGGGTCCATACGTGCGGGGTGTGCCGGACAGATCTGCACCTGGTTGACGGAGAGCTGTCAAATCCCAAGCTGCCGGTCGTGCCGGGGCATGAAATCGTTGGAACCGTGGCTCAGCTTGGTGAGGGGGTGGAACGATTTCGCGAGGGAGAACGGGTCGGTATCCCGTGGCTTGGCTGGACTTGTGGCGAATGCCGACACTGTCGACAAGGCCGGGAGAACCTCTGTGATCGGGCTCAATTTACCGGATATACCATGGACGGCGGTTATGCGGAATACACGTTGGCCGACCAACGGTATTGCTTTCCGATTCCTGAGAGCTATTCGGATGCTGCCGCGGCTCCCTTGTTATGTGCCGGGTTGATTGGCTACCGCTCGCTTGTTAAGGCCGGAGAGGCCGAGAAGCTCGGATTGTATGGCTTTGGAGCCGCCGCTCATATCATTGCGCAGGTTGCTTCGTATCAAGGTCGGGAAGTCTACGCCTTCACGCGACCGGGCGATAGGGATGGCCGGCAATTCGCTCGGCGACTGGGCGCCGTTTGGGCGGGCGATTCAACGGAGCCACCCCCGGGATACCTCGACGCAGCCATCATTTTTGCGCCTGTCGGCGCGCTCGTCCCACAGGCCCTGAAAGCGGTCGGCAAAGGGGGGATTGTCATCTGCGGTGGGATCCATATGAGCGACATTCCTTCCTTCCCATACTCGTTGCTTTGGCAGGAACGAGTCCTTTGCTCGGTCGCCAATCTCACCCGCCGGGATGCCGAAGATTTCCTTGAGATTGCGCCTAAGGTGCCGGTCAAGACCGAGTTTCATACTTATCGACTGAGCGAGGCCAACGAAGTGCTGGCTCGATTGCGAAACGGGCGGATGGAAGGCGCGGGGGTGCTTAGTATGATATGATAGCCGCTTAAAAACCGACGCTGGACGACCGCGGTGGGTTCCCGTATTGTAAAGCCTATGAACGGACTTTTAAGGTATGTTCTGATTCTATTGACGTCCGCGGTACTGGGTAGCTTTGTCGGTGGTTGTCAGAGCTCAAGCGGTGGGGCCGACGCCGAAATGACTGCCAAGCCGACTCCGCAGGGAACAGTGCCGGCGCCCTCAACCCCGAGTGAGGCGCAAACAAAGGATACCGTGCCCGACGGGACAACCTCCGAAAAGGCAGTGGAGGAGGAAACCGGGACGAAGCAGCCGACCGGGGATGAGCAAGCGTCCGGGGGGCAAGAGCAAGACGGTGCGGAGCAAGAGGAGCAACAAGCCAGCGTGAATCCGGGAATCAACGAGACATTCCTTGATGAGGATTTAAAGGTCTCAAAATGGGTTGAGCGCTTTGAGCGGGAAGGGCGAGAAGTCTATGCGAAGCGGAAGCAAGTCCTGGAGAGTGTCGGGGTCGAGCCCGGAGACGATGTGGCCGATATCGGAGCGGGCACCGGCTTTTATACCATGCTCTTTGCCAAAGCGGTTCAGCCCGGAGGAAACGTTTACGCGGTTGAAATCGCCGAGCCTTTCCTTAAGAAGATTGATAAACGGGCCCGCCAGGTGGGATTAAAGAACGTCAAGACCGTCAAAGGGACTGTCCGTTCAACGAAGCTCCCGGAGGATTCGATCGATCTCGCCTTTCTTTGCGATGTCTATCACCACTTTGAATACCCTCGGGAATCGCTTGCCTCGATTCACACGGCGCTGCGGTCGGGAGGCGAAATGATTATTATTGAAATGCAGCGTGATCCGGAAGAGAGCTCAGACTGGGTCCTGGATCATGTCCGGGCCGGGAAAGAAACGTTCACTGACGAGATTGAAGCGGCCGGTTTTCAAAAGACCGAAGAATACGATTTGTTTGAAGAAAATTATATGATCCGCTTTGAGAAGCAATGAGGATTCGGAAGGGAAGTGGGATCATCGCGCAAATCGACAAGGATTTCGTGCTTGCCGGGATTTCAACGCTCAAGATCGATCGCAGGCGCTCGGGTTCGGCTGAGCGTTTACTGGGAATGAAACGGGAGACGCGTGTTGGCCAAGGGGGAGCATAACACAAAGCGGCAATTGGGATTACTGAGTGCAACTGCATTGGTCGTTGCCAACATGGTGGGCTTCGGGGTCTTTACCACGAGCGGGTTCTTACTCGCCGATCTCCATTCACCATGGCTGGTGTTGTTGATCTGGGTGTTGGGAGGTGGCATGGCCGCATTGGGGGCGCTCAACTATGGGGCTCTCGGACGCCGTATCCCTGAATCGGGCGGCGAATACCTTTTTCTTTCGCGCACGTTGCATCCGGCAGCCGGCTATGTCGCGGGCTGGATCTCGTTGCTTGTCGGCTTTTCGGCGCCGTTGGCATTCGCAGCCAAGGCCTTCGGCGATTACGGCGAGCCTTGGATTCAATATCTGGCTCCGGGGTTGTCGCCGCTGTGGTCCGGAACCATTCTGCTGGCCGTTTTCTCGGTCCTGCATAGCTTGAGCGTCCGATCGGGAGCGAAGGTGCAAAATGGGGCCGTGCTCTTGAAGATCGGCTTGATCCTTTTCTTCATTCTCTGGGCATCTCCCTACCTCCAAGCTCCCGCGGAGCACGACCACCCAGCCGTCCCGGTCTCTATGTTCGGTGTCTCGCTCATGTGGGTTTCGCTAAGCTATTCCGGATGGAATGCGGCCGTCTACGTTGCCGGTGAGATCCATGACCCTTGCCGGAATTTGCCGAAGTCGCTGCTGCTCGGGGTCGGGATTGTGACGCTTTTGTACCTGGGGATTAACGCTGTTTTTCTGTTTTCAGCTGCCCCGGAACAACTCAAAGGCAAGCCGGAGATCGGGCTCATAGCCGCTCGCACCCTCGGTGGGGAGAATGTCGCAACGTCCGTCTCGGCACTGATCAGCCTGGCTCTTGTGACATCCGTCTCGTCGATGGTCATGACCGGGCCTCGAGTCTATGCCAAAATGGCCCAGGATGGTTATCTCCCTCAAGTGCTGACTCCGGATGGTGGGCCCCCGCGTGGCGGACTCATCCTCCAATTCGCATTGTCCGTGGCCTTCCTTTGGACCGCTACTTATGAATGGCTATTAACCTATATCGGCTTTACTCTGGGACTGAGCACCGCATTCACGGTGATAGGCCTTGTCTTGTTGCGCCTTAAAGAGGGAAAAGAGCTTCGGATCCCCGGATGGCCCTGGGTACCGGCTCTGTTTTTGCTCGGAATATTAATCACGACCACCTTCAGTCTGATTGAAAGGACAATGAACAGTGGCGTTGGATTAGGGGTCATTGCACTTGGGATTGTGGCGTGGTGGATTCATTCCCGCTTTAAGCGTCGTGGCAGGAATGGCGAGAACCAGGCGGCGGCCTCGGATGAGGCAACGCCCCGCTAGAAGACTTCGCTTTTTAAACCGACTCGAGTGCGGACGGCACGGGCGATCTGGCTGAGTGTCTTGAGTGGGGCATGGGAGCATCCGGGTGTGGCAGGCGGGGTGCTGACCGAAGAGATTTGTACGAGGGAGATTTGGGCGCCGCCGGCTTTGAGCTGTTCAAGTGACTTGAGATAATCCTCGATATCGGTTGCTGGCGGGTCTTGCCCGGCGATTTGGGGGAACAGGCTCTGAATGACGATCGGTCGAGCCCGCCCGACCTTGAGAAGATTATCGCAGATCTTGGCAAAGGAGCATTCCGCTCGATTGATTTTGTCCATTGCCTCTTGGGAGCCGACGTCGAGCTTGGCCACAATTTCGTCGTCTTGGGTGAATAGGCTGAGGGCGTCTAGGATGTCCGCTTGGTCCAACCGGGAAGCATTGGTAAACAAGGCGAGCTTGATCGGTGGCAAGATGTGTTTGGATCGCAATTGGATGATCGTTTCGATTGTCTCGCAAAAGATTGGCGAAAGAGTCGGCTCGCCGTCGCCGCTGAGCTCGATTTGACGGATCTGGTTTAGGCTGTTGGGCAGAGCGCTATAGGTGGGCCGGCCTTTCAAGGTGCCGGATTCCACCAAGCTTATCGTGTGTCGGAGCTCCGCGGCGATCTGATTCACAGACGGGTCCCTGAACGCCGGCGGGGTTTTCCAATTAATGCAGCAATAGATGCAGTCAAAGTTGCAGCGCTTTTCAGGAACCATGTTGACTCCCACCGAGAGCGCTTTAACCCGTGAGGAGATAACCACATAAACAAATTGATTGTCCAAGAAATCTCTGGGAGAGACGACAGCGCTTGCCCGCTTGGGCCGGTGTTTCAATTGACCGGTAGAGGTTTTCACAGATGCTGTATGGTTGTGAGGTCCCACGTTCTTTTAGGTTCCTCTGACTTCACCTAGACTGTTGCGCCGAAAAGCCTTTTTCCCGCACTGATGCCTGGCCGAGCTGTATGACGGCTGATATTGGCTGATCATCGGGTTGTCCGGCTTCTAATGTCCATTCTTGTTTTTTTACTTAATTTAAGAATGCCTTAAATTTTAGCTGCAACTACACCGTGATTGCCGACTTCTCGACATTATTTGCTCTAAAATCGATAAAATTGGGGGGATGATTCGGCGATGCCGCCATTAATTGCGCACACAATTTGTGCGAGTGCTCGTTTTTTGTGTGCGGTATTCATTGAAACAGTGGGACCTCGGGGACCAGGTCCGTCTCGGGGGAAAACGAATGGACTCCTCCCTGATAGGGACGTTCTCCCGGACGTCCCACTTCTCTCTTTCACCCTCGCCCCCACGAAAAAGTGGGACCTTGGAGAGGAGGTGCCGATCAGAGCCGGGTAAGCGCTTCCTTTCCAGCCTCTTCGGGAATGGAAAGGAGCAAGTGTGGGTCAAGAAACGAGGTGGCCGAAGCCGGACAGTTCCCCTTGCACCCTTTCAATCGGAAGCCCGACGACGTTCGTGTAGGAACCGGAGATCGATTTGACGAGGGTGTCGCCTTCCTCTTGGATGGCGTAGGCCCCGGCTTTGTCAAAGGGGGTGACCTTTTGGTGGTAGGCTTCAATCTGTTCGGTTGTCAACGGGTTGAACGTAACGGTGGTCACGACGGTGAAGGTCTGTTGCCGCTCTGCGGCCGTATGACGCAGACAGACACCCGAAACGACGAAATGGCTTCGATTCTGCAGCATTTTTAGCATCCCTTGGGCCTCGGTCCGATCTCGGGGCTTGCCAAGCTTATGGGATCCCATACAAACCAGCGTATCGGCAGCAAGTACCAAGGAGTCTGGGAATCGGGCACTGACCACACGGGCCTTTCGAAAGGCATTCAACCGACATGCCTCATAAGGCGAGAGGGAGTCGGTTTGCGTTTCCTCCACCTCCGGGACTACGACGGTGAATTCGAATCCGATTTCGCGTAATAAGTCCGCTCGTCTAGGGGATCCGGATGCTAATATTAAGGAAGGGTGTTTCATTGGGAGGTCTGAGACGTTAATGGCATTGTCAGGGCGTTCTCGAAAGCGGTTCGTTTTTGAGCCAGCTCCGCCTCTGAAAGGACGGGGACAGCTCCCTCAGTAGCGAGGTCTTGCTCCAATTCGATCCATGACTTACACCCTCCATATTGGGGGCGCATCGGAAGCTCAAGGGCTTGGGGGAGCTGCCAAACCCGGACCGCGAGGGCAAAAATCTGTTTATGTCGTCCCCACTCGAATCGTTGTGCAATGACCTCATCTCGCCAGATATGCTGGTCCTGGAGCTGTCTGGCCACGCTCAGGGACTCCAAGCGCCTCCAGGTTACGACCTCAGCGAAATAATCCAAGTGAATCCGGCCCTCAGGCGGCCAATTCTCCGGTAGCGCGTCAAACCGAGCCTGAGCGGATGGGATAACGGCGTCGCGTTGTTGATGATAGAGGGTCGGCAAAAGGAAAAAACGATCGGACTCCATCTTGAAGCCTCCCCGGCCTTCCCGAAGGCCGCCTTTTCGGAGGATGATGATTTGTTCTCCCCGTCCCAAGGCATCGACAACCACCGCCCAATCTTTAAAGGCCTGCCTCATACTTTATCCTAAACGGCACGGAGGCGATGGGCAAGTCGGCCTCAAGCTCGAATCCTTGCGGATGACGATCGGTCATTTGGGACTCATAGAATTTGTAGTGGTACGAATTTTGCGGGAAAATGGGGATGAAAGGTTATATTGATGGATCATTCGAGGTCTATGAATAGGTGGCGCAAAGGCAATAATATGAAGCGGCACGGGTGGCAGTTGGCAATTGGGCTTTTCGTGCTCAAATTGGGCTTTTTTAGTGGGTCGGCGGTCGGCGCGGACGCGACGAAGCAGTATCGATTCCTTGAGCCGGAGCCGGCGACGTACCAAATGCCGGCGAAGCC
>JAHEOI010000380.1 GCA_018610125.1 Verrucomicrobiota bacterium | reverse complement strand
GTGGCTCGCGCACGGTCTCGCCGGTCGCCACGGATTCCCCACGAGCACACCGGAACCGAAGCCGGTCGATCGCGGGCTCGCCAAAATCGGCAGGAAGCTGATCGCATCCCAGGGCGGTCTCGCCTGTGTCAACTGCCACGCTGTCGGCTCTATGGAGCCGCTTCAAGTCTTCGAAAGTGAAGGGGTAAACCTGGCCTACTCCGGAGAGCGCCTCCACAAGTCGTACTTCATGCGCTGGATGCTCAATCCGCTTCAGGTGGATTCGCAAACCCGTATGCCGGCATTTTTTTCCGACGGGCAAAGCCCGCTTTATAATGTCCTCGATGGCGATGCCCGGAAACAGATCGAAGCGATCTGGCATTATCTTCGCCTTGGAGATAAAATGACACCTCCAAGCCAATAGCCGAATGGAAAACTGTTTCGACAAAGAAAGGATAAATCACTATGACAGCAATCAGCCGGTTCCGTCTAAAACAAGCCGCATGGCTCGCAGCGATCGTTTCACTCGGCTCGATCCTGCCCGCAAGCACCAACGCCGCGAATTCGATCAACGAATTAACGCCGTCCGAGAAGAAAGAAGGATGGAGCCTTCTCTTCGACGGGCAATCCACCGATGCTTGGCGTGGCTTCGGGAAGGAAGACTTCCCCCAACAAGGCTGGGTCGTCGAAGACGGCTGGCTTAAGCATCTTAATGATGCCGGGGGTGGCGACATCATCACCAAGCGTCAATTCGCCGACTTCGAGCTCAAATTCGAATGGCGAGCTGCCAAAGGCGCCAATAGCGGGGTAAAGTATTTTATCAAGGAGGACCGTGGCAAGATCGGGCACGAGTACCAACTCCTTGATGACGCAAGCTCTCACAGCGGACGCCCCGAGGGTCAGACCGCCGCCTTCTACGACGTCTTCCCCTCAAAAGGAATCGACCTCAAACCGGCCGGACAGGTCAATTCCTCGCGGATCCTCGTTCAAGGAGATCACGTTGAGCATTGGCTGAATGGGGAAAAAGTCCTGGCCTACACGCTTGGAAGCCCCAAAACCTTGCAAGCGGTTAAGGATAGCAAGTTTGACGATGTCGCCGGATTTGGCACGAAAGACAAAGGCCATATCCTCCTCCAGGATCATGGCGATGCCGTTTGGTTCCGTAATATCAAGATCCGGGCTCAGGAGGCACCTTGACTTTGCCGACGACTTGGGCACTATAGTACCGACTATGAGCCGTTGGAGAAAAGGATCCAGTTGCGGGCGTTGTGGCTTTGACGCAGTCATTGATCTCGTCTCTGAGGAGCGAGAGCCGCCCAATGCCGAGGCACATCGCCTTAAGGTGACCGCCGGAGAACTGCAAAGGGCGGCACCATTGCAATCGCTCGGAATCCGCGTGCGCCAATGGCTTGATCAGCTGGGCCAAGATATCATTCTCGGTAAGAGGCAACGGCGTCCACGCATCGACAACAAATAAAGGAGAAAAAACGTGCAGCTCATTTGGCTAGTCGTATTCGTCTTGGTGATCTTCAGCGTGGCTTACCTCGGCTATTCGCGCTATCTGGCACGGCTGGTCGAGCTTGATGGGACACGCCAAACGCCTGCTCACCGCCACCAGGATGGGAAGGAATATGTCCCGGCGAGAAAGATCGTCCTCGTAGGCCATCACTTCTCCAGTATCGCCGGCGGCGCACCGATTGTCGGCCCAATTACAGCCGCATTAATTTGGGGCTGGGTACCGGCTCTTCTTTGGGTCGTCATCGGCAATCCCCTCCTGGGCGCCATGCACGATTTTATCGCGATGGTCGGGAGCCTCCGTCACGACGGCAAATCGGTCGGTTCGGTCCTGGGGACCTACCTTGGCCCCCGCAATAAAAACCTCCTCCTTTGGTTTGCCTTCCTTGCGATTATTCTCGTGATCGCCGTCTTTGCCCTGGTTGTCTCGATTGTCTTCGACGCCTATCCGCAAGCGGCCACGGCGAGCCTGATCTACATCGGACTGGCCCTCCTTTTCGGGATCTATATGTATTGGTCCAAGTTGCCATTCGTCCTGGGCAGCTTCGTGTTCGTCGCCGCGGTTTTTGTCAGCGTCTGGATCGGCCTCAATTACCCCGTCGCCTTGTTCGAAAGCGAAAATGCCGTCGCCAATGCGCCGAACGTACTGACGCTCTTTAATGGGACTCCAAGCTTACCCTCAGTGATCAACGCCAATGTGACCGCTTGGATCCCGGTGGTTTTAATTTACGCCTTGGTCGCGAGTGTCCTTCCAGTCTGGCTCCTCCTTCAGCCGCGCGATTACCTTTCTTCGTTTCTGCTCTATACCGGAATTGGCGGCGTGTTGTTGGGCATAATTGTTGGAACAATGCTCGGTACCGCCTCGCAACCACTCGAGGTGGGTCTTCAGGCATACAAAGGCTTTTGGGGAGGCGATACCGGGTTGCCAATGTTCCCGGTCATGTTTGTGATGATTGCCTGCGGGGCGATCAGCGGCTTTCATTCCTTGGTTTCGTCGGGAACGACAGCCAAACAATTAAATCGGGAGAGTGACGCCCGGTTGATCGGCTACGGCGGGATGCTTGGCGAAGGCTTGCTCGCGGTCGCGGCGATCGCGACGGTGGGAGTGGCAATGGAAAGCGTCGGGAAATCGGGGATTGCGCTGGCATTACCCAATTTTGCGACAGGTGGCGGGATTATCCTGAGCAGCTTTGGCCTCCCCGCCTCATATGGCGGACCGTTTATGGCGCTGGTGCTGGTGAGCTTTCTTCTAACCAGCACCGATACCGCCGTTCGCCTTGGTCGCTACCTGTTTGAAGAGATCGTCGGGAAGCCTGTCGTCACAACAGGATGGAAGCGTGCCATCGGAAACAGTATGGCGACGTCGACGGTCCAGGTCGTTGGCGGTTATCTTCTCATCGTCAGTGGTAGCTGGGCCACCTTATGGGCCCTTTTCGGGAGCGCCAACCAGTTGCTCGCCGCCTTGGCGTTGCTCGCCGGGACCGTCTGGCTGGCCAATTGGGACAGTCGAAAGGAGCTTTTGAGCACCGGCATCCCCATGGTCCTGGTGGCGCTGATGACCTTCTGCGCGCTGCTCTTTATCACGCTTTATCAGAACTTGTACACACAGCTTTTGAACGCGGAGTGGGTAACCGAAGCAACGAAAACACAGATCGCGTCCCTCGTGGTCCAAATGGGGATCGCCGCTGTCCTGACTGTCTTGGCCGCCACGCTGTTCTGGACCGGAGCGAAAAATATTCTGGGCGTTCGACAACGAGCTGTTCGACCGTCACCCAGTTGACGAGCGCGCCCGTTCTCCGGAATTCTCGTTGCCGCCGTGCTTTTTCGCCGGACAGCTCGATTGATTGCGTGGAGAATGGGCCCGAACCAATCGCTGGAAATCAATGACAAACACTGCGTATTCCCATGAGTGACACACAAAAAAAGATTGTCGATTATACCGTTGTCGTTGGCCCTCCCATCGAGGAACCGCGAGGTGAAGATGTCAAAGTCTTGATAGCGGACCAATTGATCGATGGCGTCCAAGAAAAATTGAAAGAGGGGTGGCAGCCATGGGGAGCCCCGTTTCAAGCGGGCAGGGACGGTGCTTGGCTGCTGCAAGCGATGGTGAAATATCAAGGAGATTAGCAAGGCGTCGCCTCGGACCCGATCGAGGCACCGGCGCATTCGAGGCACGCTCAATTAGGGGGGATTGATGACGCTCTTGGCTATCATAGGGCGGGAGCTGCGCACTGCTGCACGGCGACCGGGCACGTTCCGGACTCGCCTTTTGACCGTCCTGGTCACGATGGGCATGTTTGCCTTTGTCTTCTGGACGACCGTCGACGGCAGTCTTCCGGTCGAGCAACAGGGACGCCTCGTCTTTCGGAGCCTGGCTCAGGTGGCCTCAGTCTGCAGCCTCTTGCTTGGACTCATGCTCACCCCGGATTCGGTCAGCTCCGAAAAGCGTGAAAATACCCTGGGCCTCCTCTTTCTCACCGATTTGAAGGGATTCCATGTCATTCTGGGAAAACTCGTCGCCAATTCTTGGAATGGCCTCTACTGCCTGCTTGGGACACTCCCGGTGCTGGCTATCCCGCTGCTGATGGGTGGGATTACCGGATGGGACCTGTTTCAGGTCGGCGTTGTCCTCCTTGTCTTCCTCTTGCTTTCGGTCAGCACAGGGATCTTTGTCTCGACATTCATCATACTGGAGTGGCGCGCGATATTCTACACAGCACTCTTTCTG
>JAHEOI010000379.1 GCA_018610125.1 Verrucomicrobiota bacterium | reverse complement strand
CATGCTCTAACGACGCTCAATGTAACGCCGATACCAAAGCTCAAACACAATAAGGCTTAAAATTTTCGGGGCATGATTCCGTTTGCCTCGCCAATGTTCTTCAAGGAGCGATTGCACCGTCTCAGGATTAAAATAGAGGGGCACAGTCGACGAGTGACGCAAAAGGCGCTCCTTGAGCCAATCACGGAGCTCATGACGGAACCATGATTGCAATGGCACCCCAAAGCCTCGTTTCGGACGCTTGGCCAGGGAGGCGGGCAAGTAGTTACCGGCCAGCCGACGCAGTGCAACTTTGGTCTCTTGCCGCGTCACCTTCAACGCCAACGGGAGCCGGGCGGCATGCTCGGCCAGCTTGTGATCCAGCAAGGGGGATCTCGCCTCCAAGCCGTAGGCCATTGTGCAATAATCATTCTTTAGCAGTAAATCATAAGGCAAATACTGCCGGATATCGACCGCCTGCATCGCAAGAACCGGATCAACAACGCTCTCGGCTTCATTGACGCATTTGTCCAGTGCCTGAAACTCGGATGCAATCGCTTGGCGCACTTCGGGACGGTAGAGCCGGTAGCGCTCTCTCCCTTCCCAGAATTGCTTAAGGTACGCGACCTGTTTATACGGAAGGAATCGATGAGCCCACCGTGCCCGAAGGCGCTGCCATCCGAATCGATCCACAGCAGCGCGGCCCAATTGCGTCGCAGAAAACAGACTCGGGAACCTGGCATCAAGCGATGCCAAAAAAGCCGACGGTTCAAGGCCGGCGCGATACTTTTCATAGCCGGCGAAGACTTCATCGCCGCCGTCACCGGTCAGCACGACTTTCAGATGCTTTGCCGCATTGGCCGCCAGGAACAGATTGGCCAACGAAGCACGATCGGCGATTGGCTGATCGAAGATCCCGATCCACTCCTCAAAAATCGCCGCCAGGTCCTTCGGCTGAAAAAGGAGCTCATGATGCTCGGTCTTTAAATACTCACTGACCTGCCGCGCAAATTCGGATTCGTCGTAACGACGCTCCTTAAAGGCGATCGAGAAGGTCGGCAAGGGATCGGACGCTTCTTGCGCTGCCATCGCCGCGATTAAGCTCGAATCGATGCCACCACTCAAGAAAAGCCCGACAGGAACATCGCTTACAAGCCGACTCGAAACCGCCTCTCGCATCAGGCCATCAAGCCGGTCCATTTGGTCCGCTTCGGAAATATCCCCTCGCGGTCTCAATTCCAAGGACCAGTATTTCCGGACCGTCAGCTCGGCGCTTTGAAAGAGAAAGTAATGGCCCGGTGGTAATGCGACGATATTCTCAAAGAGCGTCCGTGCATGCGGGACAAACTGGTAAAACAAAAAATGGTCCAGGGAGATCAGGTCGAGCCGCGGCGAAATGTCAGGCAATCGCAGGAGCGATTTGATTTCCGAGGCGAACGCAAAATGCTTGCCATCCCGGTGATAAAACAACGGTTTCTGTCCAAACCGGTCACGAGCCCCAAAAAAGCACTCTTGTCGGCGGTCATAGAGGGCAAGCGCGAACATGCCACGCAGATGCTGTAATGCTGCCACGCCATGGTCTTCCCACAAATGGAGAATCACCTCGTTGTCGCTCGCCGTACGGAACGCGTGCCCGCGCGCTTCCAGTTGAGATCGGAGCTCCCGGTAATTGTAGATCTCGCCATTGCAGACAAGGACCACATTCCCATCCTCGCTGAATAGCGGCTGACTCCCTCCGACCAGGTCGATGACAGCCAACCGGGTATGACCGAGCGCATAGCCGCCATCAAGGAAGCCCCCTTGCCCATCGGGCCCCCGGTGTACCAACGATTCCCGCATCGCCTCCAGCAAGCGCTCGTTTTGTTGCGGCGTCCCGTCAATATTGTAAAATCCGCAAATACCGCACATGAATCCCTTTTGAACACGCAACGCCTCGCTAGGAATCAGCCGTTGACCCGCTCGCCTTTTCCTTTTAGTGTCGTTGTTTTAGGAGCGCGCGTCGCAACAACCCGGCAATGCGGACGGCCTTTCTCGGAGCGCTCAGCGCTTTGCCTCCGCGTTTTCGCAGCGCCAAAAAGAGTATGGGAAGCAAACGAGCCACGCAAGAGGAAACCATAATCGTTCCCTTTCAATGGGAGGACGCTCGCCTCAACACAACTGGCACGCCTTCTCCTCACACCCGTTATTGACTTCCCGGAAGATGAAGCTCGGTTTTGTCCTTTTCGATTACTTTCCCTATGGCGGATTGCAACGCAACTGCGTGGCGATTGCCCAAGAGTGCCGTTTGCGAGGCCATGAGGTCACAATAGTCACCCGGAGCTGGCAGGGACCGAAGCCGAATGACATTCCGGTGGTCCTCCTGGGAAAACGAGGCTGGACGAATCTCAGTCGCAACCGCTATTTTCTCCGCGACCTGCAGGCATGCTTGCCTCAAATGAAATTGGACGGGTTTGTCGGATTCAATAAGATCCCGGGCATGGATGTCTGCTACATCGCTGATCCATGCTTTCGGGAAAAAGCCAATCGACTTAAGCCTCATTGGTTCCGGTGGACACCACGCTACCGGCACTTTGAGTCTTTGGAGCGCGCTGTCTTTCAAGCAGGCAAGCCCACTCACTTGTTGCTCCTCTCGGAAACGGAACAAGCCCATTATCAGCGGTATTACGGTACCGAGCCCCGTCGGCTGCACCTGCTGCCGCCGGGGATTGCCAAAAGGGAATACACGGAGGAGACGCAAGCTGCCACCCAAGCCAGGATCCGAGCAAGCTTCGGCTGGGCGAAGGAGGAAGCGATCATGCTTTTTGTCGGATCCGGATTTCGAACCAAGGGGCTCGATCGCGCGATCCGGGGCCTCGCTTCGTTGCCGACCTCACTGCGAGAGCGGAGCCGCCTGGTTGTGATTGGACGCCAGGGACCCGGCTACTTCCGCTTGCTGAGTCGGGCTCTTGGAGTCGCGGACCGGGTCTCATTCCTCGGCGGGCGCGACGACGTCGTCGACTTCCTTCTTAGCGCGGACCTTTTGGTGCATCCGGCCTACAGCGAGAATACGGGCACGGTCCTCTTGGAAGCATTGACTGCCGGACTTCCCGTTATGACCACAGACGTATGCGGATTTGCGCCCCATATTCAACGCGCCGATGCCGGGTTGGTGATCCAAAGCCCCTTCCATCAAGAAGAATTCAACTCCAAGCTGCGCGAGGCACTTTTATCCGACCGGCATGCGCAATGGCGTCGGAACGCGCTCACCTACGCGGGAGACCACGATCTTTACAGTCGGCACTCAAAGGCCGCGGAGCTGATCGAAAGGATCATGCAACCGCCGGCGGGCTCGACCGCATAATCTTCCGGAATAACTCAATGGTCATGGATCGATTTCGTGCTCAAGGCGTGCTGTGGGAAGTCAAGCCCGAGCTTAAGCCGCATCTCCGGGACGTGCTCGATTCACCCGGACAGGTGGTCAAGGAATCCCCCTTTAAGAAGGTGACTTCCCATACCCTTCCGCATGGCACTTACTACATTAAACGCTACCTCCATTCGGCTTCTCGACTCCGACCGCTCAAGTTTTATTGGAAGGCCTCGCAAGCCAGGCAGGAGTGGGAGCTTGCCAAACGCTGTGAGGCGCTCGACCTTCCCGTTGTCAAGCATCTCGCCTTGGGGGAACGTTGGTCGAAACGCGGGCTCTTGGAGAGTCTTCTTTTGACCGAAGGGTTCCCAGGAATTCCAGTCTTCCAGCTTCCCAATGCGTCGCCCCGGTCCGTAATGGACCTCCTCGATCGCTTTTATGACCGGGGACTGCTACAACCCGATCTTCATCCGAGTAATATCCTGGTCAATCCCGATACGGGCGAGCTTCGGATTGTCGACCTTCATGGGATGCGATCGCTCTCCCGCGTTACGCCATCCCAGCGGAAACGCAACCTGGCAACCTTGAATGTCACCTACCCGATCCCGATCGATGCCGAAACGCAACGTCTAAGCCGCCGTCTCCGAAGAAAAATCTTTCATAAGCGGAGCGCCCGATGCCTTAAGAGCAATCGGGAGTTTGCATCCCGTCGTTGCGGCCGATTGACATGGCATGTCCGGCTGCCTTGGAGCTCAAATGCGACTCAGGAAATCGTTTCCGACCCCGATGCGTTTTTACGCCGGCCGAATACCCTTCTAAAGGAGGGACGCAGTGCGACTGTCGGAGGAACGGCCGCCTCCATTTTGAAGCGACACAACACAAAGAGCATCAGCGGGCTTATCAAAAGCTGCTTCCGACATTCCCGTGCGCGACGTGCTTTTCGGAAGGCGTACCACCTTGAGCTTACCGGCATCCCCACGGCCCGCCCAATCGCCGTTGCCGAGCGAAAGAAAGGTCCCTTGGTCATTGCCAGCTACTTTCTGATGGAGGCAATCCATGGCGCCGTGCCGCTCCCGAATTATCAAGGTGACTTAATGCAGGCCGTTTCCCGGACAGCGGTCCTGATTGGCCGATTGCATGAGGAAGGCTTCAAGCATCGAGACCTTAAAGCGACCAATATCCTCATCGACTCGGAAGGCCGCCCGTACCTCATCGATCTCGATGGGCTCCAATTTGTGGGTGAGGTTTCCGATCGCCAGGCTGGAAAAGACCTGCTCCGCCTCAATAGGGCCGCCGTCGCCTCGGCCTCATCACCCCGGCCTATCCGGTTACAGTTTATCAAGCAGTACTGCAAGACCCGGGAACTCCGTCCCGGCCGTTTTATCCGGCGACCACAGGTCCCTTACCCGTAATACCGTTCGGAAAATGCTCATCTCGGACTCGCCCTTACAGGGCTTGAGCTCGTCTGCGTTTCGGTTCCCAGGGTGGAACCCTGGGCTATATTGACCCGCACCTTTGGCGCTCTCCAACAATGCCCCAACGGGGCAATTCAATGTAGCCTCCGGGTAGGGCTCAGCCCTAGGTGTGCAGGCGCCGACACACAACAAAGCCCTGAAAGGGCGCTTCAACACCATTTCTCCCGAATTTCCGAATGGCATTACCCTTACCCGCGTTACGGGCCTTGAAAGGCCGAAATTTGTTGAGGATGAGTCAGGTTTTAGAATGCCTTCGCACAGGCGAAGGCGCGGACCGCAGCGGAGTGCGGTCCCTACCGCCATAGCGCAGGCAGGGTCGGCAGCAATGCCATTAAGTTAGCATAGAAAAGATGCCGTGTTTCTGACAATGTGCAAAAGAAGAGCACCCCTCATCCTAACCTTCTCCCCTCCGAAGGGGAGAAGGGACTTGCGGGCCACCGGAGCAGTCACGTCGCAGTCGGCTTCCTCTCCCCTTTCGAAGGGGAGAGGATTGAGGTGAGGGGTTCCCTCGTAAGCCTTACAAAAAAAGCGATGCAGAAATTTTCTCCTAACTTAATGGCATTGGGGTCGGCAGTCCCTTCTCGACCGTCTTCGTGATTGCCTGATAGGGACGTTCTCCCGGACGTCCCACTTCCCTCTTGGCCCTCGACCGGCGGAGGACCTCGGGGACGAGGTCCCTATCACGAAAAACCAGTGGAAGTCAGCGCACTGCTCCAGACGCTTCGCGGGCTCTTTCCCAAGCCCCCTCAATCCCGGATTTTCCGAAGAAATCGCTCGCCCCGCTTTTGGACCTTTTGCCAAAACCGCCCGTGACTCCTTAAAGCACTCCTGAGCGACCGCTGCTCGTAATACCGGATGAATCGCCACTGATCCCGGCGAGTCAAGCCCATACAGGCGCTCGAGAAATAGAGCGCTCCAAGATCCTTTAGGAGCCATCGCCTCGGCAGCCGCTTCCGGATTTGGGCCCGGTGCAGGTCCATTAGAAACAAAGGAGGATCTTCATTCTCCGGGGCTTCCAAATAGGCCCGAGGCAAACGAAAATGGCATAGATAAAGATCACGGTGATTGATGCCGTTTTTGTGAAGCGTCCGAGCGATTTCGGCAACCTTCCGGATCAAGCGATACCGGAAATCAAACGAAGGTGGTTGGCGCTGCCACTCCCGTGTCAACTGCTCCAGGGTCACCGTCTCCGGAAGGGCGTCCGTAATCAAGAAGGACCGGCGCCGCGCCGGATTCCAACCCCGCTCTCCCGCACCTACCGCCTCGGCAGTCCGAATTCCGATCGCCCCCAACCGCTCTATCGCCCGCCATTCGTGCATCGCGCTCGTTGTCGGCACGTGCAGCGACAACAGATTCTTCAAGATCTCCCGCCAACCGATACCGAAGTGGAGCTTGACGAAAAACGCCTTTCCCCCGATGGCGCATTTCATTGTCACGCGGTCCGGGCGCTCACGGATCCGCTCCCCCCTCAAGGCCATTACCTGCTCAAACGGATCGCCTTTCGGGAGACACCCCCGCAAATCTTCACGTAATTCGATCTGCCTATTGTGCCACTCCGCCAAATTCAACCGTTCCCTGAATCGATTCCCAGCCATCAGCACGCCCGATCTCAGCCCGAATCGATAAAATGTGCCGCATGGTCCTCCCCTATGAAAGAAATAAAGGTATGGGCCCTCAAAAGCACCCCTTGACAGGGCCCCTAATCTGGAGTCATGATTAGGTCCCTATGAAAGCCAAGATCAATTTGGGGGAGGAGGAGGCCGCGTTTCTCGAAAGGCACGGGGCCTTTGGCTTCAAAGACAAGAGCTCGATGGTTCGCGAGGCGCTCCGCCTGCTTCGCGAGCAGAAGGAGCGAGAAGCTTTAGAGGAATCGGCCTGCCTATATGAGGAGGTATACGAGAAAGATTCCGAGTTGCAGGCCCTTACCGACTCAGCTGTAGAAGACTGGCCTGAATGATGCTCCTTCGACGTGGCATGGTCGTTGATGTGGAGCTGAATCCAGTTAGAGGCTCCGAGACAGATAAGAAGCGCCCTTGTGTGGTCGTTACCAATGACGCTTACAACGCTCGCCTTTCTGTCGTGCAAGTGACTCCGATCACGGATTGGAATCCGAAAAAGGAGAGAATCATCACAAACGTCACGCTTCATCCGACTGCGGAAAATGCGCTGACCAAGAAATCTGTCGCCGACTGCCTCCAAACGCGTCCAATCGATCGCCGCCATCGCCTGAGCCAAGTGCGAGGGCGAGTGCCCCAAGAAGACCTTGAAAAGATTGATGCGGCCCTACGCGCCGTCTTTGGGGTTTGACCGTGCCGGCAGTGCCATCGTGCAAGGTCACAGTCGCCGAAATCCTCGGAAAGGCAAATAAGCCGAAGGGGCTCAATGCGGTCGAGCGATCCAACTGATACCACACACCCCATCGGCTTTGAGGCAACGCGGCGCTCGCTTTGAGCCTTGGAGTGAGTTAAGCTAGGAGAAGCGCAAAAGGGCAAAAAGGGTCAATAGGAGAACCATATACAAGGCCGATCATGACAGAAAATAATGCCACTCCAAAGGCGGGACGGGTTCGAAAATGGGGCTGGGGCAGATGGCTGAGCCTCTTGCTTGGGCTGCTGGTAGTCGGTGTTCTCGGACTTTATCTGCTTGTCTCAAGTAGCTGGTTCGTTAAGCAGATGGTGGTGCCTCGATTGAGCAGCTCCTTCAACTCGAGCATATCCGTCTCCTCGGTCTCCTTTCAGCCATTCTCCGGGATCAGCTTGAATGGGTTTCGCTTGAATCCCAAGGATGAGGAATGGCTTATCAATGCAAACGAAGTCTCACTTCGCTACGATTTCCGTGCCGCTATGGGCGGAAGCATTCGAATTCGTGAGCTCTCCTTTAAGAAGCCCGAAATCAACCTGATTCAACAAGAGGATGGCACATCCAACTTGGATCCGATTTTGGAGGCCCTGACCACTGGCACCGCCGAGGCCAAGGAAGAGTCGAAAGCGATGGATATCCAAATTCAAAAAACGGCAATCGAAGATGGCGTTTTCAGATGGAGGCGTGCGTTGGCCGGGAACGAGCAACAGGAGATTCAGTTTACGAATGTGGATGCGACAATGACCGATTTCCGGCCCGACACAAGCGGTCAGCTCAAGGCCACCAGCGACGTTGAAATCACTCGGCAAGCCGCGTCCGGCACGGACGATAAAGCCGTCCAGAAGGCCTCCCTTTCGGGCCGCATGAACGCCAATTATAAGTTCCGGATTGATAAGGCCCTGGCCCTCAAGGGGGTCAATGGAAACGCGCGATTCCAGGTCACCACAGGGAAAGACGCTTGGAAGGACCTGGCCGGGATTGAGGCCAACATCGACACCCAGTTCGCTTCAAATACCGTCGAGCGATTCGTCTCGCGCTTCCAGCAGGAGGGCACGACATTGGGAGAAATCCGCATCCAGGGTCCATTGAAGCCGGAGCAGAGTGAGGCCGATCTCGAGTTCGACGTCGCTTCATTGGACCAAAAGGCCTTGAACCTATTCGGTGCGACTTTGGGCGTCGATTTTGCGTTGGCCCAATTGGATGGCAAAGGAAGCCTGCACCTGGCCGACGGCGGGGATCGAATCGAGTCCTCGGGCACCTTTGAGGCCCCCGGCTTCGAGCTTAGGCACTCTGCCTTAAAAACCCCTTTGCTCGACATTCAATTGGCCTATGATTTCATGTTTGACCTGGCGGCATTTGAGCTGCTTCTCCGAGACGCAAGCATGGATGCGACGCGGGACGGCCGCCCGCTCTTCTCGCTCGCCCTTGAAAATCCGGTCAAAGCCCAATGGAACGAATCGACACCAAAACTGGGCGACTCCAAGTTGAGCCTTTCGGTCAACGAGCTCCGGCTCAGTGATTGGCAAACCGCCTTCAGCAGCATGGCCCCAAGCGGAACGGTCAGCTTGAACGCCACGTCCACGGTCACTCAAAACGGCGATCGCGTCGCGCTCGATCTTCAAGGCAGCGGCGATGGGCTGACAGTGCAGATGACAACCAACCGCGTCGAGGATCTCCTGTTTTCGCTGGATTTTCAGGGAAACATTCACGATTTCGAATCGGTCAAGGTCGAGCATTTTTCTTCAAAGGTTTCGCGCACGGGCAATCTCGTGTTTCAAAGTGATGGGTCAGGGCACTTCGATCTCGACGATGAAAAGGGAGAGGCGGCACTGACGTTTAAAACGAGGCCGGCAGAACTGCTGGCCCTTTACTCGATCCCGGATTTAACCGTAACCAAGGGAAGTGCCGAAGGAGAGCTGAAACTGGGCGGCACCATTGATCAACCCACCGCAAAAGGCCGGTTTTCCCTTAAGGACTTCCATGGACAATACGCCGGCCGCCCTATTAATCAGCTCTTTTCGGATCTCGACTATGCCATCACCCGCGAAGGCAACCGTATCAAGCTGGAACAGCTCCGTTTACAGACAGGCTCATCCGCCGATACGAAAGCCTCCATCGAGCTTACCGGGCATTACAATGAGGAGGACAAAACCGGAAAATTCGCATTCACCGCGGAGCAGCTAACCGAGAAGACACTCTCCCCGTGGCTTGCGGAAACCAATGGGAGCCCCCCTCTCCCTTACGGATTCTCGGTTAACGCCTCGGGATCGACCGAGATCCAATCCGATGGCAAGCAGACATTCGAGTCCAAGGTGGATCTTTCCGAGCTTCGATCGCTTGCTTCCGCCTCCAAAGGCGACTCGGGCTCACAGAGCCCGCTCAGCGCCGAAATCAAGCTCGACGGGAGCTGGAACGAGTCGAAGCTCACGCTCGATCCGCTCGATATGAATTGGCCATCGACGCCTCAGGCCGAAAACAATTTGCGCATCCGGACTGAGATGGATCTTCATGCGACCAATGCCGCTTCCAACGTGGTGCGGATTCGCGGTGATTCGGTGGATCTGACGCGGTGGTACGACGAGCTCTACGCAGGGATCCCCGCCGAAGGGGAGGAGTCGTCCGAAGTCCCCCCTTCAAGCGACGAGAAGGCTTCCGAGCTCCCCGGTCCGCCTTGGCAGCTCGACGCGCAGATCGATCGACTCTATCTCAGAGAGCTTGTCGTGACCAACCTGCAAACGAAGGCCACTATCGAACCTTCCATGCTCAAAATCGAGCCTCTGAAGCTCGCCCTTAACGGCGGATCAGTTGAAGGGCGCGTCCAGTACGAGCCGGCGCAGGCCAAGCCCGCCTACGACCTTTCCTTCAAGGTCAAAGGCGTCCCGATGAAGCCTTTGGCCCGAAGCTTCAGTCCTGCTTCCAAGTGGGCCTATCATGGGCGGATCTCGATGGACGGAACCATTGCAGGAAAAGGCTTCACCGGTGAATCGTTGAAGGATTCCCTGACCGGCCACTTCGAAACCGGGCTTTCCAACGGCCAAATTGAGGTGCAGAGCACAGCCGCCAAAAAGTTGCTCGTGCCCATTTCGAAGCTCCTCCGGCTCCCTCAGCTCCTCCAAACCCCGGTGCACACGGTCGATGTGAACACGACTTTCGAGAATGGCAAGATCCAGGTCGACGAGGTCGCGGTCAAGGCAACGCAATTTCGTGCCTATACCGAGGGCGAAATCCCGATCGCGTCCCCCTTGAGTAAGTCGAAGCTCGATCTCCCGCTCCGACTCGAGCTGAAACGCTCGTTGGCAGAGCAGGTCCATCTCGTCCCCAGTGATACCCCGGAAGACGCGGAATATATCGCGCTCCCGAACTTTGCCAGGATTAATGGCACGCTTGCCAGTTTCGGAACCGGCACGAACAACAAGCTGATCCAAAAGTTCATCCTCGACTCGGTCAAAGGGCTTGCCGGATCGGGAGGCGAGGAGGCTTCCAAGGTGCTCAAGAAGTTTGGCGATTTGATTCCCCCGGGGATAAGGAAATCGATGTCGTCACAACAAGAAGACGACACCAAGGGCAAGAAGGAGGATAGCACCCAAGAAAAGAAGTCCGGACAGGACGCAATCAAAAACCTTTTCAACCGGTTCCTTAATCCGGACAAAGAGGAGGAGGGGGAGCAGAAGCAGGAGCAAAGCGGGCAGAAGGAGGCCTCTGAAGACAAAACAAATGAGGAAGAGTAGGCCTAATTTGGTCGAATCATTCCTGATAGGGACGTCGTCCTCGAGGTGCAGGTCCTCAGTCCGATAGGGAAGTCGTCCTCGGCGTCCACGAGCGGACGGCAGCGGAGCGGAGTCCCATAAGCATTAACCTAATCGAAGGCAAACGTTCATGAGGCGTGACCTAGCTCCCAGGTTGTTCGTATCTCCTCTCCCCTTCTGAGGGCAGAGGATTAAGGTGAGGAGATCAAACACAAGTACCCTACCGTTTTTTTCGCTGGCTAAGACCGCAATTGAGAGGGCAGCCTAATATCAGCTATGGAAACAGTCGAAACCTATTTGCGGAAGCATGAATCTCGTTTCATTGATGAGCTTTGCGAGTACGTCCGCTTTCCAAGTGTTTCCGCGCAGCCCAAGCACCGCCAGGATCTTGCGAATTGTGCCGACTGGCTGGTCAAGCATTGTCAGCAGATCGGACTGGACACCGAACGGGTGCCGACCGACGGGAATCCGGTTATCCTGGCGCGCACCCCACGCCGGCGCCACAAGAATCGTCCCCACTTTCTGATCTATGGCCATTACGATGTCCAGCCGCCCGAGCCGTTCGAGCTTTGGACGTATTCCCCATTCGAGCCCACACGAGATGGCAACGTCATTTATGGTCGCGGAATCAGTGACAACAAAGGTCAGCACTTCGCCCATCTGAAGGCGGTGGAAGCCTATTTGAAGACCGATACCGAGCTCCCTTGCGATTTGACCTTTTTAATCGAGGGCGAAGAAGAGGTTGGAAGCCGCCATTTGACCCAGTTTTTAAAAACCCATCGCAGTCGGCTCAAGGGCGACGCCTTGATTATCTCCGACAACGCGATTCCCGGACTCAAGCATCCCGCATTGACTTATGGGCTCCGCGGTGTGGCAGCTTTGAATGTCCAGCTCAACGGACCGGCTCGTGACCTCCATTCCGGAATCTATGGCGGCTCCGTGGATAACCCGGCAATGGTCCTTTGCCAAATGCTTGGACAGCTTCGGAGCAAAAACGGACGAATCAACATCCCCAACTTCTATCGAGAAGTCGCCCCTTTAACGCGATATGAGCGAGAACAACTGAGCAATGTCCCGTTTGATGAACGGCACTACAAAAAATTCCTGGGAGTGCCGGAGCTCTTTGGTGAAAAGGGGTATAGCCCGGTCGAGCAGCGGTCGGTGCGACCGACCTTGGAGATCAATGGTCTCACGAGCGGTTACCAAGGAGAAGGGAGTAAGACCATTATCCCTTCCTCGGCAAGTGCGAAGCTGACCTTCCGCCTCGTACCCAACCAGAAGCCCAAGGCAATCATGGATCTCGTGAAGAATCATTTGAAACACCTTTGCCCGCCCACAGTTCGCCTCTCGGTTGAATACGGCCATGGAGGTGAGCCGTATATCGTTTCGCCTCAAAAGCCGTTGGCCAAGGCGGCCCTTAGCGCACTAAAGCAAGCGTATGGGTACGACCCGATCTTGATGCGTGAAGGGGGCTCCATCCCAATCGTTAATGAATTCAAGAAGGTCTTGAATGTCGATACCTTCCTGTTGGGATTGGCATTGCCCGATGATAACCCGCATTCCCCAAACGAGCGGTTTCATTTGGACGCCTTCAAGAAGGGAATGCGCTTGAGTGCCGGCCTTTGGCCCGAATTGGCTTCAGTTTAGCCAAATGTCACCCATCCACGTCACATCTGGTAGCTTAAGTCGGTTTTAGGGGTCCCCCTACTCCTACACTCCCACACTCCCATACCATCTTTTCCTGTTTGTCGGGCCTATTCCGTTGTATAATGCCGCAAGTGATCAAACAAAGAGGAGCAGTCGAGACACCATGCTGAGCGAGAAGCGACAACCAGGAAGTTGGAACGGGAGCGTATCGATAATCTTCGGTCTTGGATTGATCGTGGGTGGTTGTAGTGTCGGAGAGAAGCCCGGAGTCCAAGTCCATCAAAAGGCCGGCCGAACCGAAGCTCGGTCATCCCATGAGCAGCCTGCCAAGCTCAAGATGAACCGGGAGGCACCTGCGAGCCCGCCTTTCCGATCCCAAGCGACGTCTAAGACAAACCGGCAGGCCAAAGTCGGGTCGGAATCGACGTTGCAGCGGTCCACGTCGCCTTCTTCCAGCTCTTCACCCGCCGACTCGGGCACATCGGGCGATGACAAAGGCTCCGGCGACACCGGCGCCTCGGAACAATCGAAGAAAGGAGCATCCCCTACGATTGAGGAGCTCCGGCAAAAAGCCGAAGCCGGCTCACCCGAAGCCCAATTTCAGCTCGGGGTCGCTTACTACGATGGTGAGAACGTGACCGCCGACATCAGGGAAGCGGCCAAGTGGTTCCGAAAGGCGGCCGCGCAAGGACATGCCGGGGCACAATTCAATCTCGGTTACCTCTATGCCCAAGGACGCGGTGTTCAGACGGATCTTGAAACCTCTGCCGATTGGTTCAAGAAGGCTGCTCAGCAAGGCGACGCCCAAGCACAATATTTGACCGGACGGCTCTATGCCACGGGGCAAGGAGTTGAACAGCGTCCATCCCAAGCCATTGAGTGGTATAAAAAGGCGGCCGAGAACGGGTATGTCGAGGCGCAAGTCCGGTTGGCAAAGGCATACAAATATGGATGGCAGGTCCCGCAGGACTATGCCAAGGCCTACCTTTGGTATAGCGAGGCGGCCGATCAAGGAAACGAATCCGCGGCCGAGCAGCGCACCCGCTTGCTCTCCCAAATGGGCAGCCAAGAGACATTTCAAGGAGAGCTGGCTCACGCCAAACGGGGGGATGCCGACGACCAATACGCGGTGGCCTTGGCTTATATCGCCGGCAACGGCACGGAAACCGATCTCGATGAGGCCGTTCGTTGGCTCAAAAAAGCGGCCGAGCAAGGCCACGCCCGGGCGCAATATCGGTTGGGAAAGGCCTATGAGGTTGGGACCGGCGTCGAGAAAGATCCGAGTCGATCGTTCAAGTGGTATCACCGTGCCGCCAAGCAGGACCACGTGAAGGCCCAATGGCAGCTAGGGGTCGCGTATGAAAACGGAGAGGGAACGACTCGCAATGTCTCGAAAGCCGCGGAGTGGCTCGAAAAGGCCGCGACGCACGGCTCCGTTCAAGCCCAGGTGCATCTTGGTCTCCTTTACGCTTCAGGAGATGGCCTCGAGCAGGATTATTCTCAAGCGTTCGAATGGTTTGAGCTCGCTGCCCAGCACGACAATCCCCTCGCCCAGTACAACCTCGGGATGATGCATTCGCGCGGCCTGGGTCGGAAGGCCGATCCAAAGCGTGGCTTCAAGTGGTTTCAAAAAGCCGCCGACCGGGGTAACCCGGAAGCTCAGGTCAACCTTGGGTTTGCCTATGCCAACGGCATCGTCGTCGACCGGGATCTTCCCAAGGCCTTCCAATGGTTCAAGCGAGCTGCCACACAGGGAGACGCCGTCGGTCAATACAACCTCGGCGTGCTTCATGAAAGTCCTCGATACGGTGGTAAAGATAATGCCAAGGCCCGCCAATGGTATCGGAAAGCGGCCAAACAAGGCATCGTCAATGCCCAGCTCAAGCTGGGGGTAATCTATGCCCAAGGCCTCGGCGTCGTCCCGGATTCCCAAACAGCACTCGATTGGTTCCGGCAAGCCGCTGAGTATGGCAATGCAACCGCCCAATTCAATATAGGGGTTCATTACTGGCGCGGACGTGGTGTCGATCAGAATCGTCAAGCCGCTCTGGGATGGTTCCAAAAGGCGGCCCAGCAAGGCCACCCTCGAGCACAAGCCATGCTGGGCGACATCTATTCCAGTGACGATATCGTCGCCCAAGACCTTCAAGAAGCGGCCAAATGGTATCAACGGGCCGCGAAACAAGACGATACCCATTCCCAGCTTCAAATCGCCCGGTTCTACGAGCTGGGCCACGGGGTGAATCAAGACATTGCCAAGGCGATCAAATGGTATCGTGAACTTGCCGAGCACGGAGTCGGCGAAGCCGAGCTCGCGTTGGGAACCTTTTACGCCAATGGACAAGGCGTGCCCAAGAGCTACGTGCATGCCTCCAAATGGTTTTTGTTGGCCTCCCAGCACGGTCAGAGCGAGGCCGCTCGCTTCAATGAAGCTGTGACTCGTCAAATGACCGATCATCAAATCCGGCAAGCCGAACGGCTCGCCGCGGATCAGGAAATGAAAATTTCCGGTCGCGACGCGCGTTGATCGGTAGGATCGACAGTCCCCTGCCGACCTTCTTCGTGATTGCCTGACGCCCAGAAGCGCCGCCCGCAGCGGAGTGCGGGCCCTACCACAACAATGGCACGTCGTCCCCGCCGTCCTATTTCTTCAACGGTTAATGCACCACATAATAAAATGGAGGCGCACAAAAAAGGCATAGAAGAGCATGAT
>JAHEOI010000378.1 GCA_018610125.1 Verrucomicrobiota bacterium | reverse complement strand
CACCCCGTACCTCGGCTGTGGCCCACCCCGCAAAGCGGAGTTTTTTCAATTCGGTTCGGACCCCTTCCCAATCGACATCGCCCGCGAAGATCGGGCAGTTCTCATGGGTCTCCGAATTATGCCCCTTAACATCGAGCTTGACGATCCGCGAGCCAAGCGTCCGAACCCAATGAGGCGCTCCGCCATGCTCCTGATGATTGCCGATGTCAAAGACCGCTCCGACCCACGGGTTGCCTATCTCATCGAGATAATCGGCCCAAAGTCCCGCATCTTTACAAAAACCGTTCCCGACATTCTCGCATAGGATGCGGACACCGAGCCGCGCTGCCAGCGGGACCGCTTTGCGGATCTGCTCGATTGATCGCTCCCACACCTGCCGATGATTTTCGCGCTCCGGATCGGTCACTTTACCGACCACCTGAAGAATCGAGGAGGCGCCAACCTGATGGGCAAATCGAATGGTCTGCTTCATCGCCTGAAGCGACTTCTCACGCACTGCAGGGTCGGGATCAGACAGGCGAATGCGCCAGTGGACGGCATTGTTGACATTGTGGACTCGGACCCCGGTCGCGTCCTGAGCCCGCAGCACTTTGCTGGAATCAAATCGGTCCGGCGCAAAGAGGCTGATCCCGTCGAATCCGGCCTCTTTCGCGATTTTGAACTTCTCCATGACCGAGTGCTCGCCCTCTATCATGGAGACCTTGACCGCATTCTCGATTCGGCCCGATAGGCCATTGGCCAAGGTGGAAAGATTCCCCACCGCCGCGGCGCCGGCCAACAACATTCCGTTACGACAAAATCTCCGTCGAGAAATGGATTGCGATTTCATAGTGATTGAATAGACCAGGCACTATCTTCCAATTCGATCCATTGGTCCAGACCCTTTCCTTTAACAACGACGTGCCCATTGGTCACGATCTCCACCGGAATCGAGCCGTCAAGCACCAATGCTCCCGCCGTCACACAAACGACACGAACGATCGCCGGCCCGTCCGCAAATGAGAGATGACCAACGGGAACGACAAAATACGTGACGGCCGTCCCATATTTTGTCGTGTAATCCTCCCACGTCTCACGGCTTTGCTTTAATTCGTTCGGCGAGGGAATCAATTGGGTCCATCGCCCGGAGAACGGGGTCATCTGCTCGCCTCGCGCAGCCTGGCAAGGAGCCTACCAAAATCGGAAAGCTGGTAGTGGGCATTAAGCCCACTGGGATTCGGCAAGACCCAAAGTCGCGTTGCGGCCAATGTTTTGGACTGAGGGCCAATGACGGCGTGCTTCTCCTGAAAGGCAATGCGATAGGGACCGATCCCCAGCACGGCAACGATCCGCGGACGGAATTGCATCACCAGACGCTGCAGCCGCTCGGCGCCTTCTTGGAGCTCGACAGCCGTCAGCTCATCGGCGCGCCCGCTGGCTCGCGCAACAAGGTTGGTGATCCCGCACTGATAGTCGAGCAGTTTCTGATCCTCGTATGGGGAAAGCTCCCGGTCTGTGATCCTTCCCGATTTGAGCGCCGGCCAGAACCGGTTGCCCGGGCGTCCAAAATGGTGCCCAATTGCCGCCGAATAAAGACCCGGATTGATCCCGACAAACAGGATCCCCAGCCCCGGAGCAATCACATCCGGGATCTCCTTTCCCTCGGCTGCCTTCAGTTGGGCTGCTGTCGGTTTGTTGGCACGTTCCATCTCACTTTCTCGCCCTTCCTCCGAAGCCAAATCTCCTTGACCTTCCCAGTGTGTCTGAGACAATTCCTTTCGACTTTAGCAAAGCAACCGCCTCGGTCGATAGAAACAGAGAGCATAATGAGGTTCAAAATAGCAGCACTTTTCGCCGTCGCAGCAACCACGCTGATCACTTCGACATCGGGGGCACCCGCCGACCAGACGAAGTCCCAACCCCCATTGAGCAAGTGCTATGCCGTCGTCGTTTATGGAGGCACATCCGGCGGAGTGATTGCGGCGGTGCAAGCGGCACGGATGGGGCGGTCGGTCGTCTTGGTGTCGCCAAGAGAGCATCTTGGCGGCCTTACCAGCAACGGTCTCGGGATGACGGATACCGGGAACACATCAGGGATCGGCGGGCTGAGCCGAGAGTTTTACCAACGCGTCAAATCGCATTACGACAAGGACTCGGCTTGGCAATACGAGACGCCGAAAGACTATCCCCACTACGATAAGGATGAGGACACTATCTGGCGGTTCGAGCCGCATGTTGCGGAACAGGTCTATGATCGGATGGTGTCTGAAGAAGAGATCACGCTTCTCCGGGGCGCCAAGCTGGATCGCGATGACGGCGTGATCACGCAAGACGGACGAATCCAAACGATCGAAACCCTGGGCGGAAGGGTGATCCGTGGCAAAATGTTCATCGACGCCACTTACGTGGGCGATCTCATGGCAGCGGCCGGAGTCAGCTATACCGTTGGGCGCGAGAGCAACAACAAATATGACGAATCTTACAACGGGGTGCAAAAGGATGTACGGCATCATCCCCACTTCTTTTCCAAAGAAATCAGTCCGTATGTCGAGCCGGGCAACCCCGACTCCGGCCTCGTTCCTCGGGTCCATGGCGAAGACCCCGGCGAAAATGGCGAGGGCGATCATCGGGTGCAGGCCTACTGCTTCCGGATGTGCATGACCCAAGTCGAGACCAACAAGGTCGACTGGCCCAAACCGGAAGGATACAACCCGGAACAATATGAACTGCTCCTGCGCGCCTTTGAGGCCAACGATTTCGGTGAGACCGCAACGGTCAATGAAGTGCTCAAGATCGACATGATGCCGAACAAAAAGACCGATACGAATAATCGGGGTCCGTTCTCCACAGACAATATCGGCAAAAACTACAGCTTTCCGGAAGCCTCCTATAAAGAGCGAAAAGAAATCTACAAGCGCCACGAGCGCTACCAAAAAGGGTTAATGTGGACGCTTGCCCACCACGAACGCGTCCCAGAGAACGTCAGACAAGAAATGCAGGAATGGGGCCTCGCCGCTGACGAATTCGAAGACAACGGCAATTGGCCTCACATGCTTTACATCCGAGAGGGACGGCGAATGATCGGAGAGTACGTTATGACCGAGCATGACTGCCTCCGTACTGAAGAGACGCCGAGACCGATCGGCCTTGGATCTTACACAATGGACTCGCACAACGTGCAGCGCTACGTGACGGAAGAGGGGCACGTTCAGAATGAAGGCGATGTCGGCGTCCATCCGGGTGGCCCTTACGAGATTGCTTACGGCTCAATTGTCCCCCAAAAGGAAGAGATTGAGAATCTTCTGGTACCGGTAGCCGTATCGGCAAGCCATATTGCCTTCGGCTCGATTCGGATGGAGCCGGTCTTTATGATCCTGGGGCAATCCGCAGGCACAGCCGCCTCCCATGCCATCTCCGAATCCGTGCCCGTTCAGGAGATCGATTATGATCGGCTCAAGAAGCGGCTCCTCAAAGATGGACAGAACGTTGAAACCGATGTCCCGCCAAAGCATATCTCGAATATCGACGCCGATGACCTGAAAGGGGTTGTGGTCGATGACGACGACGCGAAAGCATCCGGCAATTGGATCCCGAGCAGTAGTATCACTCCCTACGTCGGGAACGGATACCGCCATGACGACAACGCCAACAAGACGGGCAAGAAGTTGGTCTTCGAGGCCGCGGTCAAGCCGGGGAAATACGAGGTCCGCTTCGCCTACTCAAGTCACGAGAACAGAGCCTCCAATGTGTCGGTCGAGGTGGTCCATCAAGAGGGAACCGACATCATCCATGTCGACGAAAAGGAGTCCCCCGAGCACCAAGACCTGTTTACCACCTTGGGAACCTATCAATTTGATGGCACCGGACGCATCATCGTGCGTGCGCCCGAGACCGACGGCTATGTTGTCGCGGATGCCGTCCAATTCATTTCTGCGGATTGAAACCGAGATGCCGAATCAAAACCACTTCTTTTTTGGCGTTTTGCTCGGGATGATTCAAAATAGACAGAGCTCCACCTCATGGATCAATTAAGGGTTTGGAAAGGGATCAATATTCGTCTGAAACTAATCGTCCTCTTCGCGCTTGGGTCGACAGCAGCGACAACGGGATTGGGGCATTCGACCCCTTACACAGCCAAAGATACCGCTTCAGAACCCAATAATCAGGAGTATCTCCAAACGACTCTTGAGCCGCAGGGGGCCGGGAAGGGAGAAAAAGAGAAAGTGCTGTCGCTCAAGCGAAGCATTCGCTTAGCCATTCGGCACAATTTCGATGTGCAGATTCAAGGAATCAGTCCTGCGATCTCGCGATACGATCTTCGGGCCTCTTACGGCCCCTATGACCCGGTATTTGAAATCTCATCCGAAGAGGAGTTCGAATCCTCGCCGGGCGGTATCAATCCGAATACCAATGAGCCATTTCCGGCGAATGAGACCCGGACCGACCGTTTCAGCGCGGGGTTTAACGGGCAGCTCCCATTGAGCGGGATGCGTTACAGCCTTTCGGCAAACGCGTTCAAGCGCGAAGGGAATTTTATTAATCCCACCGAGGAATTTACAGGGGGTGCGGGCGTTTCCGTGACGCAGCCGTTGTTGCGTAATTTTTGGATCGACGCGACTCGGCAGCAGATCAAGGTCAATCGAAAGAACCTCAAGATCTCGGAATTGGGGTTTCGTAACCAAACAATGCAAACCGTCACTCAGGTTGAGCGGGCCTATTACAACCTGATTTTCGCCCATGAGAACGTCAAGGTGCGCCAGAAAGCCCTCGAGCTTGCCAAAAGGCTCCTCAAGGAGAATGCGAGGCGGGTTGAAGTCGGCGCGATGGCCCCGCTCGAAGAGAAACAGGCGGAATCGCAAGTGGCCACGAGTCGAGCGGATCTGCTTGAAGCCAGGCAACAAGTGGAGCTCCGGGAAAACGCCTTAAAAAAGCTCATTACGCAACAATACTCGAGGTGGCATGATTTGGAGATTCATCCTTCCGAAACCATGGTGGCCATGCCGGCCGACTTGGATCTCCAAGAAAGCTGGAAGGAAGGACTGAAGCATCGACCCGACCTCCTTCGGAAAAAGAAGCAGCTCGAGCGACAAAACGTGATCGTGCGCTATCGCCATAATCAAGTCTTCCCGGTCCTGGATTTGACTGCCAGCTACGGAGTCAACGGCGTCGACAGGACATTCGAGCGATTATACAAAGATTACGAGAGTCGAGATAATCCACGCCATAGCATCGGCGTCGTTTTCAGGGTTCCTCTTAGCAACAAGGCGAGGCGGAACCGGTATCAGTCCTCGAAGGCCTCAAAGGAGCAATTGCTCTTGCAATTGAAAAAAGTCGAGCAAAACGTCATGGTGGAAATCGACAACGCGATCAAGCAGGCCAAAACGGATTTCCAACGGGTGCAAGCGACACGTGAAGCGAGGCAATTCTCCCAAGCCGCCCTTGAAGCGGAGCAAAAGAAACTTCAGCAAGGCAAGAGCACGAGCTTCGAGGTGCTTAGATTGCAACGCGATCTCACTCAGGCCCGATCCGCGGAAATCCGCGCCCTCGCAGACTACAACATCTCCCTCGCCGAAGTGGCCCTGGCGCGAGGGACAACGCTCGAACGAAACAATATTCGGCTTGAAATGGAATAGGGATGTTTCATCCTTGATCCGAATAGCGAACCGGGGTTTTTATGGCGATATGGCTAAGTCGATTTGTTATGAGCGTCGGATTATTGGTCGAGTCCTCCTCAGCCTGATTGGGTTGGTACTCCTGGGCTTGGCTATAGCGCCCGCTACCGTCCTCTATGGCGCGCAGACGCTCCGGGCCGAAATGAAACGCGACCGGGTCAGCGTCTATGTCGAGGATGCGCTTTTTACCGAGTACATTTTTACGCAGGATTGGAAATATCCTTACTTCTATCCCGTTAACGGACCGCGGACCGGAAAGACCGTGACAACTCGAGAGACGGAGCCGTGGCCGCATCACCACTCCCTCTTTTTCGCATGCGATCATGTCAACGGGGGTAACTATTGGCAAGGTCCACTCAAGCAGGGGCAAATCAGCTCAGAGCGCGTTTCCATCGTCGAACCCTCCGGGAAAAAGATCGTCCTTGAGCAGGATTGCCAGTGGGAACGATCGGGGGCGTCATCGCCCTTTAAGGGCCACCGGCGGATTGTCATCACCGCACCGACTGAAGACCGACGCTATATTGATTTCCGAATCACCCTGACCGCCCAAACGGATGTCCGAATTCGCAAGACCAACCACGCCCTCTTTTCGGCTCGGGTTGAGCCGGCGTTAAGCGTCGACGGCGGCGGTCGACTCTTGAATGCCCATGGACAAAAGGGTGAAGAGCAGACATGGGGGAAAAAGGCGCCGTGGATGGATTATTCCGGAGTGCATCACGGCGAGGAGGAAGGCATTGCCATCCTGACCCATCCCGAGAATCATTGGTTCCCAAGCCGATGGTTCACCCGAAACTACGGCTTCTTTTCACCGACCCCGATGTACTGGCTTGAAGACGACCACTATGATCTGTCAAAAGGGGAGCAGCTCACGTTGCGTTACCGCGTCGTTGTCCATGGTGGCAAGCCTTCTCAGAAGTTGCTGAGCGACTTGTTCCATCAGTGGAAGGAGGAAGATGTGGACTAGGGCTAGGTTGCCTTGAAAGTCGCTGTCCCGAGCCTTTCGGAGGTTATTCCGTTCTCTCCACCTCATCCAGGTAGCTCGCGTAGGCTTGGGCGACGTTACCTTCTTTAGCACCGCCTTGATGGATCCAAACGCGATAATTCAAGGTGACCGGCTGTCCCGGCCGGAGCCAATATTTTTCCAGTGCCGGCCAGCAAGGCCCGAGAAACCCATAATGACGGAGTGTCCAGCCGTTGGGAGAATCCGGGTTGTCAGGATGGACAAATACCGCCGCGCCGGAAACCTCGTTCCGATCGCGGAATTGCCCCGATAAATCAGCCCACCGGAACGGTTTCAAGTTGCTGTCCTCCTGCCTCCCTTCCTCTGTGGTAATCACCGTGCTCTCCCGGGGACCAAACCGGAAACAGAATCCCCCATACCCTTTTCTCACTTGGCCCCACAACATGATCGGTTCCTCGAGCGCCCTGAAACGCAGCCGAAAGTCGATCGCACGCCCTTTCTCCTGAGCCGGGTGGACATCGATCGTCACCGTCTCCTTAGCCACCGTCTTTTGGCCATCCAACTTCCAATCATTCAAGACCTTCAAGACAGCCCCATTTGCCGAGACTTCCCGACGAATCCATCGGTTGAAATGCTGTCGGATGCCTTGAATATGCCAAAGGTCCACCTCCCGCTCGCCGACCTTCATCCGCGGCCACATCCAGGAAACGCCGCGGTGATGATAATGATCTTGAGGAAAATCGGCCGTAAGCACTTCTCCATCCAAACCATAAACCGGGTGGACATAGCTGGACCGTTGCCGATCTTTCGGGACCCCCTGTTTCATTTGCATCCCATAGTTGTATGTCAGCACCGGCTTCTCGCCCTCATACACATGAAGCCGTTCCTCGTCATCGTCCACTACCCGAAACCCCGCAGCGGAAGCAGTTGCCTGCGGACCAAAAACAAACGGCAAGCCGAATAAACCAAAGACGCACACCAAGCCAACGAATCTTGGCAAGCTCATTTTTTTCCTTAGGGACTGCCCCCCTTCACATGACCGACCGCCCGTTGACACCACTTTCGCATCACTCATACCAACTTCCTGCTCGATTCTTTCTTTTTCGGTCCCGCCAAGCGGAACAAAACCGAAGCCCGGTTCCGGGCCTTACTAATCGCAAGCCCCCGGTCTCAACCACGCCCACATCGACGTCGCCGGGTTAGTGAAAGCGTTGCCCCGCTACTTTCCCTGCTGTTTGGCTTGTGCGGCCAGTTCCCGCACCCTATCCTCATCGACTTCGACCCCCAAGCCGGGTCCCTCCGGCACAGCCATCCGTCCTTCACTGACTTTCAATGGGCTCTTGAGCACAGTCGCCGTTAAGAATTGAGGACCATTCAATGCCGCCGGCTTTGTAAGCCCATACGCCCCATAAATTCCGAGGCATGCGGCCAGCGAAATATCCGGGTCAGTCAGCCCGCTTCCAAGCCACATTAACCCGTGCTCCTCCAATAGCTCGATTTGCCGTTTCGCCGAAAGGAGCCCGCCACATCGGGCATGCTTCATGGCAACCCCATCGAGCATCTTTAAGCGAATGAACTCCTCCAGCTCGACCGGCGAAATCACCCCCTCATCCATTAGAATCGGAAGCGCGCCTTGACGCTTCAAGGCCTGATAGCCACTGATCCGATTCGGCCTGAGCGGTGCTTCCAGCACATCCACGCCGGCATCGGCCAGCTTTGGTGCCGCCGTCAATGCGGTTCCTTCGTCGTATCCCCCATTGGCATCGGCCCAGAGGAATGTCTCCGGGGCAATCTCCCTCACCTTCTTAGCCAAGGCGACATCAAACTCCGGATCCGGGGAGACCTTAATGTTAAAATTCTGATAGCCGTGTTCTCGCCCCTGCTCGATCAGCCCCTCGACTTCCTCCAAGGAGCGCACGTTGACCGTCCAGCTCAATGTAATCGGTCCACCTTTCGGCTGGCCCCACATCTCAGCCAGCGACTGCCCCCTCAATTTGCCGACCAAATCATGCAATGCGAGATCCATTCCGGCACGGGAAATCGGCATGCCGGTAGTGAAGCCCGGAGCAATCGCCTGATCCATCGCTTCATGGGCTCCGGCGATATCGGTGGGATCGCGTCCGATCAGGACCGGGCGCCAATAATCGCGCAAGGCAATCGTCGCTGTCTCCAGGGTCTCATAGGCCCACTTGGCGATTGGAATACTCTGGCCCCATCCGACAACCCCATTGTCCGCGGTCATTTTCACAATCACCGCGGCCCTCCCCTGAGAGCCATGCGGCCCGGTGAAGAACTTGAAATACCCGGTCATCGGGTATCGCATCGGAAATATCTCAATGTTCTCTATTTTCACTTGGCTCACGCTCGCCTTCTTGCCCAAGCTGAACAACCCACTCGAAAAGAAGAAAGGTACCGCGCCGACGGATGCCTTGATAAAAGCCCTTCGCTTCCAATTCGCCGACACCGTTGGGAATCCTTCATCTCCGCTCATAAACACCCTCGTCGCCCCGAGCTGCCCACTGACGTCTCCCCGCCATCTCACTTAGCAGGTGGCCATTTTTTAACCAACTTTCGATTGATATCACCAGCATTTCACGCGAAACTCAACTCAATCCAAGGTCAATAGCTCAATTGGGGGGCCATTGCCAAGGAAAAAGCACAATCATCATGATCGCTTGACGTCATCATAACCAACAACAAGGCCCGGCAAATGGCCCCTATATTCCTTTCCAACCCTTTCGTTGCGCGCCTGAATGGAAGAATTTTGAACAACGACGTCCTTGCCGACAATCCTCAGGGTGGGCAGGAGGATCCCCTAGCTCCCAAGCTGCCCCATTTTGCGCCGAAGGCCAAGCGGGTCATCTACCTGCACATGTCCGGCTCGCCTTCTCAGCTTGATCTATTCGATCACAAGCCAAAGCTTCAGGAGCTTGACGGGAAGCCGTGTCCCGAGTCGCTGCTCGAGAATGAACGGTTTGCCTTCATTAAAGGGATCCCGACCATGCTCGGCACCCCTTACCCGTTTCATCGACATGGGCGCTCCGGTATCGAGCTATCGGAATTGCTGCCGCATCTGGGCGAGGTCATTGACGATGTCGCGGTCGTCCAGACCCTCCATACGGAGCAATTCAACCATGCCCCGGCTCAGCTCTTTGTCTTTACAGGGGCTCCGCGTCTGGGACGTTCCAGTATGGGGTCATGGATCACTTACGGTCAAACCGATGATATCGGTTACCATATCGCCGAAAATCCTGTAAGCGTCCATGACATTCAAGCGACTATTCTTGACCGTCTCGGACTAAAGCACAAACGACTCACTTACAATTTTCAAGGTCGAGATTTTCGATTGACCGATGTTGGAGGGAAGGTCGTGAATGCCCTTCTGGCTTGATTGGCCTCTGATTTTAGGCGCGCCGGCGGAACCAGCGGCTGCTTATTCCCACGGACCGGGAAATATCATGCCGATTCCGGCTCGAGCTCGTCATAGTATCTCCTGAAGTCGTCCACCGACAAATCTGTCCCGATCAGGTTGGCCTCGTTGACAAGGCACTCTCCAACCATGGCATGAGACAGGTGTGAAAACGCAAATTGCGTCCGAATTAAATGACAATGATAAAACTTCACCCGGAACAGCAAGCTATGGCTTAGGTCGGCATCCGTCAGGTCGGTCTCGGTAAACTCCGCATAATGCAACATCGCTTCCCGGAAGATTGCACCTCGCAAGTCACAGTTCTCAAAGCAGGCATAATTCAGAAAGCTACCCCGAAAGTTCGCCTGAGAAAGCGTTAACCCCGAGAAGTCCGCTCCAAAAAGAATGCAGTCCGTCAGCTCAACCCCGTTCAGGTCCCCTATGCATTCGCCTGCTCGCCGTCGTCGGTTCCACTCGTTGACACCGGAATTCCCTCGCCGGAGTATCGTGACCGCCTCTGCTTGAGTCATCGTCCACCTCCTATTCTTTTTTCGTCTCAACTGCTTGCCTCTATAGTTTCAGCAAATGGCATGCCAACCAATTCCGGTTATCATCCCCAAAGCATTGCCAAGCATTCTTTTGCCTTACGTCCCTATTTGAGCGGCTTTGCCGAAACCGAACGACGTCGGCATTTTTACTCATTTCAATCGGACGTCAAGATTTTTTCTTCGCTGAAACCGGTCGTTTCACTTTAGTTGGGAGAAAGCACCCGATAGTTGGGTAATAGACCAAATCCTGCTGACAGGAAAACCCGATCGGGTGTAGACTCACTGAAGCAAATAGCCAGCGGAACGGGGGCAATGCTTCTGTTCCAGGCTTGAGGAATCAGAGAAAGCCCGAGATAACGTGTTATGAGCTCCTCTTTACAGACAATTATTTCCACGGCTCTACTCTTCTCGTCGATGGGCCTGTTTGCCGTCGAGGTGGAAGGCAGCCTTCGGAGCGACCTGATGAACCAGTCCGGGATCGTCAAGGCCGAGTTCCTTTTTAAACAGCCTCCTTTCGACGGCTGCCATGCCTCCACCATCGAAGAGACCAAGGACTACTTCGTCTCCGCATTCTTTGCCGGATCGGGTGAAGGCAATGAAGACGTCAGCATTTGGGTATGCCGCAAGAAGAAGGGTGACTCCGAATGGGGTAAGCCTGTTAAAGTCGCTGACGGTGTCCAGTTCAGTTGGACAGACGAAGGCGGGGGCAAGCGTTATCCCTGCTGGAATCCGGTCCTATACAATGCCGTCGAGGGTCCGCTCCTCCTCTTCTACAAGGTCGGTCCGGATCCGGATTCATGGTGGGGGATGCTCAAGACTTCCGATGTCCAAGGCAGCACCTGGTCCGACGCACGTCGACTTCCGGAAGGGATCTACGGTCCCATCCGGGCCAAGCCGGTGAGGCTCTCGGACGGCACCCTGCTTTGTGGATCGAGCACGGAGCATTCGGGCTGGAGGGTGCATATGGAACGAACACGCGATCTGGGGAAGACCTGGTCGCGGACCCGGGCGCTCAATGACGGCGAGGAATTTGGGGCGATTCAACCGACCATCTTATTATATGAAGGAGGCCGAGCACCCTACCCGGAAGGCAAGATCCAAATCCTCTGTCGCAGTGACGGCCGTCTTCGCCAGGCATGGTCGAGCGATGGCGGAAAAACTTGGACCTCGCTGAGAAAATCGGTACTTCCCAACCCCAGCGCTGGAATCGATGCCGTCAATCTACCCGACGGCCGGAAATTGTTGGTTTACAACCATTCCACGGAAGGTCGTTCAAAGCTCAATGTGGCGATAACAACTGACGGAAGGCACTGGAAAGCGGCGTTGAAATTGGAGGACGGCAAGACCATTGGCGGAAAAGAGGCTTACGGCGCCTATCCCGGAGCCATTCTCGGCTTGGATGGCTTAGTCCATATCACCTATACCTGGAGACGCGATCGAATCAATTACGTTGCTATCGATCCCGACAACTTGGAGCTTAAGGAGATGCCGAACGGGCGGTGGCCGCAGTAGCAGGCGTCGAAGAGGCCTCCGAGCACCCAAGATGCCAAGTTGCCAAGATGTAGTGGAGTTATGCAATCTGATCGAAGGAGAGACCGAGCGTTATGCCAAAACAGGTTGCATTGGGATTGGATTTCGGAACGGAATCAGTTCGCGCGCTACTGATTGATCTGGAAGGCAACCGGCTCGGGGGCGCCGTTGGCCAGTATCGGCATCGTCAGATTACGGAGACCCTCCCCGGAAGCAACGAAAAGCTCCCCCAAGGCTTTGCCTTCCAACATCCGAGGAGGCCAAGCAGTTGCCCCCCGGCTCGAATCCGCCCAAGCCGCCATCGAAACCATGACGCAGACCGTATCCAATGTCACTGAAGCCCAACCGTCCATGGTTCATCCCAACCCGACGGCGAAACAAGCTTATGATCACTGTTATGACCAATATCTTCAGCTCGGCGAGACAATTCGCCCCTTTCTCAAGGCTCTTGGCTAAAATTTATCCTTGCCTGCAGACTGTGCGTTGCTAAGGGAGTTGTCCGTGCTCCACCCAATGCGGCCCGGCGGCCGGCTTTCGGATCACACGTTCGCCGTCGACCACGATCTCGTAGTCGGTCTTGGTTGTCGGCTGAATTACTACCCGATCGTGACGCACCTCCATCGGAAACGGCGCGACCAGTCGGTGACCTTGGAACGCGGCGACATCGAGATCGTCCAATCTTCCCTGCAATTGGAGCCGCAGGCTGACCAGGGCGCCCGGGTTAATGTTCCAGGGCTGACGCTGTTGCGACTTCAGGAGGATGGAATCGGGGAGGCAGCCAACGAACGGATCGCCTTTGCGATATTGCATCTGCTCGGCAGCAACCGTGATTCCGCGGGCGATGCGTTGCCAATCGAGCGTGGAATCAAACCGATTAAGCTGAAGCAAGGCGTCGGCATAGACGGTGCCACACCATTGAACAGGTCGACCGATCCAATTCGGCGCCGTCCAATTGGTCGCTCCATAGACTGCGATCGTCGAGTAGACCATGATCGGGCGGTCGGCCCATTGGTAGACGAACGGGATCCCGGTAAGGGCCCAACGGCGCGCGAGCTTGAGGTATTCCGGATTCTCCGTTAAACGAAAGCCGAGCACGTAGGATTTCACCAAATAGGCGGAGGCCAAGATATCCGGGGTATGGAGTGGGACTTCCCATGTTTGAGCCCCTCTGGGCGTCCGGAAGCGCTTCATGTAGTCGAGGGACTTGAGGCCTGCTTTGAGTGACGGTTCATCCCCCGTATACCAAGCGTGCTTCAATAAGGTCCATGCCCGGCGGGCGCAATAGCCGCTTGCCGTGTTTTCGAAATGGCCTTCACGGTACTCCCCATCATAGCGAAAGGATCCGCCTGCTTGTTGCTGCCGACGTGCTTGATGCGCGGCATTTCGAATGTGATCGAGCCATTGGTCGGCGCGACCCGACACAAGGAAGCTCGCGGGATTCTCGACATGGGCTCCGCCGGGGACCAGCTTCGGAACGACCGGCATCTCTCCAGTCAAACGCCAGATGGCCGAAGCATGGTCGGAGTAAAACTGCCGTCCGAACCGGTCCTCGGCACAATGCCCCCAGCCGTTTTCGGTCCGCAACGGTCCGCGATAGGCCTCAAGGCAGAGATTCCATTGCTCCTCGAGAGAACGAGGCATCGCCGGCGGCTTCGGCAGGCCCTGCTTCTCCAAGGCCCACAGAATCGAGTCCACCAGCCGTCCGCCCTCTTTCCATCCCGCTCCGACTCTGATCGTCGCATCAATTTCGGATGACTTCAGACTCATTCGATGATCCGAGGTACCGTCGAGAAAGTTCGGCGTCGCAAAGATCGGCTGCATCGGCATACGTTCCCAGGTTATGGCCACCGACGCGCCAGACGTGACAAAGGCCATCAGCGGCATGGTGACCTCCCGAGGATCCGGCGCGAAACGGATACGCTCGGGCGTCCGAATGTCCAGCTTCGATGATGAGCGCTCCCCTTCACCCAGGTATTCCAGCCCGGCGAACAAACCCTGTTCCAAATGGCCCAGCACCCGCACCGCCGGGCCGCCAATGGGCTTAGGTGCCTTGACGCTATAGTGAAGCTCACTCCCATCCAGCCGAAACGTCAGCGACACGTCCTGCTCGCCCGTTAAGACAATCTTCTCGTCACGCTTGGCAACCTCGAGTGGGATCGTTTTGGTATGCCGCGCAAGGGGGTCCTTCTGCAGCAACGGAGACATGAACGCCACCGGCGAGCCGTTCCGATAAACGCGCGCCCCTCTTCCATTCGCTGCAACTTTTAAGATCAATCGGTCATTCTTCAAAACGACCCAATCCGTGCTCGCCTCAGGAGCGTGCAGAAAAATGCGTCGTTTCACCTGCGGATAGCCTTCCACCGCGAGACTGACTATGACTCGCCCAAAAGGCGCCTCCGGCGCCATCTTCTTGTGCACCTCCGTTTGCCCCCCGGCCGGGACCTGCCAGGTGTTGCCCCCCCAGCTCACGTTCCGTGAGCTCTCGCTGTGGTTCCGGACCAACACTTGAATTTTATCGTCTTGGACACTTATCGAAGCCAATTCAATCGGATGCCGTCGATATTCCTTGACTATAGCTTGATCAATCACGATCTCGCCGGCACCGGTCCCTGGATCGAGTCGCCATTGGGTCAGCACGCCCTCCACCGGAAGCTCGACTGTTACGTCGTGCCATCCGCCGTCGTGATCGATCTCAAAGCGGGCGCTCCGATCCGGAGACCACGAATTCGCGGACTTGGTTGTCCAAAAGATTTCGCCCTCGCCGACTCCGGAGCTCTTCATGCGAAGCTCGATCATAACCGGACCTTCAGCCTCAACCTTGGGGACATGAATGTAGGGATCATGGCCGGTTGCGGCAATCCACAGCTTGCTATTCCGGGCATCGAGACGGGTCTCATTGACAGCCCGCCAGCCGGCCAACGATCCATGCTCAAAGTCCCAGCTCGCCGCAGGTGCCTCGGAAATGATCTCCCGAGGATAAGGGTTGATCGGCTCCGGACTGGTTGCTGCGCAACAAATACCAGCGCCGTGCAGCGAGGCCAAGATCACCGAAAGGATGAAGGCCCCTCCAGTCGTCAGTCCGGCGGCCCTGTTTTTCATCATCGTCGATTTCAACTCGTTCGTAACTCCATTCGTCATCATTGTCAGCCAAATCAAACTGTGGTCAAGTATATCGCAAGAAGCGGAAATCTCGGCTTGTGCTCGGCTTGTGCTCGGCTTGTGGAGTGGGCTTATGGAGTACGCGTGACTTGTCACCGCTTTCTATTACCACCTCACGCCCCTGGCACGACATAGCCCGTGTCTCCCGAAGAGACTTTGGCTTTTTCTCTGCACTGCGACTTCCCTCCCGCCAAAAAAATCGAATTGTCAAACCCAGGATTTTCCACGACACTGGTTCCAAGTCATTAGTAGGGGTGTCACCGCCGGGAAACGGCTTAGCATTCCTCCTCAATGGTCGATCGTTTATGGAACCTTATAGCACAGACCCGTTACAGCAAATGAGCCGAAGGTATTTCTTCGGCCGCCTTGGAGTCAATGTCGGGGCAATCGCCTTGTGGTCACTCTTTCAACGCGACGGCATTGCAGCGCCCGCAAGCGCCTCGTCGAACAGCTTGCTAAGCCCGCAGCCCCCTCATTTTGCCCCCAAGGCCAAAAATGTCATCCTCCTCAACATGGCGGGCGCCCCGCCCCAGCTCGACATGTTTGATTACAAGCCGAAATTGAACGAGCTGAGCGGCGAGCCGGTACCGGAATCATTGACCGAGGGGGAACGGTTCGCTTTCATCAGCGGAGACGCCAAATTGGCCGGGTCTCCCTATAACTTTGCTCAGTACGGCAAGAACGGCATTTGGATGTCGGAGGTGACGCAGCCACACATGGGCGAGATTGCCGACGATATCTGTATCGTGCGCTCAGCGCATACCGATGAATTCAATCACGTCCCGGCAGCACTGCTTTTCTTCACAGGCTTTCGCAGAACGGGCCGACCTTCCATCGGAGCCTGGGTCAACTATGGCTTAGGGAGCACGGCTGACAATCTCCCCGGCTTCGTCGTGATGTCTTCCGGTCGCGGGGCCCGATGCGGCGCCGCCTGCCATGGGAACGGCTTCCTTCCGAGCATTTACCAAGGTGTCAAATTGCGAAGCCGTGGCGATCCGGTACTTTATCTCAACAATCCGAAAGGGATGGATCGCAAGCTACGCCGCGACACCCTCGACGCCCTACAGGAGTTAAATCAATCCGAGCATGAGCTTTACGGGGATCCCGAAATAGAGACTCGGATCTCACAGTATGAGATGGCCTTCCAGATGCAGGCTTCGGTTCCTGAGCTGGCAGACATTTCAACCGAGCCGGCGTCCATCCAACAGATGTACGGTACCGAGCCCGGAAAGAAGTCATTCAGTAACAACTGCCTATTGGCCCGGCGTCTGGTCGAGCGCGGCGTACGCTTCATCCAGCTCAACCATGGAGAGTGGGACCTTCACGGCGGGAACCGCGTCAATATTCCCCGTGACCTCCCGCGACTTTGCAATGAAACGATGCAAGGCGCGTCGGCCTTGATTAAAGACCTTAAGCAACGAGGCCTTTTGGACGAGACCCTGGTGGTTTGGGCTTCCGAATTTGGCCGAACACCGATGCTTCAAGGGAGCTTGGGCGATCAGTTTGGACGGGATCACCACAAGACCTTCACCGTCTGGATGGCCGGAGGCGGAGTCAAACCGGGAATAACTTATGGCAACACCGACGAGCTTGGGTACAATCCGGTCGAAAACCCGGTGCATGTCCATGATCTCCAGGCAACCCTCTTGCACCTCCTTGGATTTGATCATACCCGTCTGACTTATCACTTCCAAGGGCGCGACTTTCGTCTTACGGATGTTCATGGGAATGTGGTCCACCCCATTCTGGCTTGATCCCCGGCCCCAACCGAAACCGTTCCTTTGCCGCATGACTATAAATTTTTATTTTTTTCCCGGATCGACAGCTCGTGTCTCGATTATCGGCACGTCGAAATCGGCCTACACGGCTAGTGTTGCCGAGCTCTTGATTTTTCTTATCGGCCTGATGGCGCTGCTCTGCCCATTAACCGTTCGAGCATTGGAGGCCGCAAACGAAGACGGACCGAGTAAGCACGGCAAACATTGGGCGAACGTGCCGCCCGAGCGTCCCGAGCTCCCTGAGAATGATCAGGCAAGCTGGCCCCGTAACCCGATTGACCGGTTCACGCTCGCCCGGATGGAGCAAGCCGGAGTTACTCCCAACTCAAGGGCCGATCGTTACGTGCTCATTCGCAGGGCGTATCTCGACCTTATCGGTTTGCCTCCCTCCCCGAAAGAAGCCGAGCAATTTGCCCGAGATCCCTCGCCCAATGCGTTTGGGAAAGTCATCGACCGCCTCTTGGCATCGCCCCATTTCGGAGAACGGTGGGCTCGTTGGTGGCTCGATTTTGCGCGCTATGCCGATACACACGGGTATGAGTCCGATGAGCCCCGGTCGATGTGGCCTTACCGGGATTACGTCATCGGGGCTTTCAATCGCAATCTCCCGTTCGATCGCTTCACGATCGAGCAGCTTGCAGGCGATATGCTGCCAAATCCGACAAAGCGGCAGCTTCTGGCAACCGGCTTTCATCGAAACACCTTGATCAATACCGAGGGCGGGGCGAAGGAAGACGAATTCAAAGACTCGGCCATCAAGGATCGCGTCGACACGACCGCAACGGTTTGGCTGGCGACCACCCTCGGATGCGCCCAATGTCACGACCACAAATACGAGCCTATCTCCCAAAAGGAATATTACGAATTTTACGCCTTCTTTAACAACACGACGGATCGCGCTACCGGCGGCAAGAGCGATACCGTCAAGGTCTTTCACGGCGACAAGAAAAAGCTCAAGCAATTAAAAGAAAAGGTCACGCATTGGCAATCGATTTACGAATCCGATCGGGAGAAGTGGGACCAAGCTCAGGCGGATTGGGAAACGGAAGTACGGCAACGGCTCGAGAGTGAGAGGGAGAGGGAAAGTGCAAAGGAAGACTCCGCTGCCGATATTCCCGAAAATATCGCAACGATCCTTCAGATTGAGTCTGCCGAGAGGAGCCCGTCTCAAAAGAAAGCGATACGTGCCCATTTTCGGTCTGCGACACCGCTGCTTGCGGAGGTGCGAGAAAAGCTCAAGAAGGCCAAACAAAGCCTAAACGAATATCGAAAGGCCCACACATCGACCTCGATGGTCATGAATGAAGGGGAGTACAAGCCGGCCCACGTCCAGGATCGAGGGAACTTCCTTTCCCCGAAAGGGGAAGTCGAGCCGGATGTGCCCGATCTATTCGGGCTTTCGTTGCCTGAGAAAGTCAAAAAGCCGGACCGCATGGATCTGGCCCGGTGGATTGTGCATCCCGAGAATCCCCGAACTTCCCGCGTGATGGTCAATCGCATTTGGCAAACGCTTTTTGGTCGGGGATTGGTCAAAACGAGCGCCGACTTCGGTGTTCAGGGAGACCTCCCAACGCACCCACAGCTTCTGGATTGGCTGGCCACCGAATTCGTTCGGAGCGGATGGGACATGAAGCATCTCCTCAAGACGATCATGATGTCGGCCACCTACCAGCAGAGCTCAAGGACCTCCCCCGGAGCCCGGACGCAAGCCCCATACAACAAGCTCCTGGCACGAGGCCCCCGTTTTCGGGTCGAGGCCGAGATGGTTCGTGATATTATGCTCGAAGCAAGCGGCCTGCTGAGTCACAAAATCGGCGGGCCCAGCGTCTTCCCGCCCCAACCGACCGCGGTATTCGACTCGCTTTTCATTGAAGGCGGCTTTAAGGAGTGGCCAACGAGCCAAGGTGAAGACCGCCACCGACGCGGGCTTTACACGTTCATCAAGCGGACCGCGCTCCATCCGATGCTGCGGAACTTCGACGCCCCCGATCGAACCGTCTGCACCGTTAAGCGGCGCCGCTCCAACACGCCGCTTGCCGCCTTAAACGGCCTCAATAGCCCGGCCTTCGT
>JAHEOI010000377.1 GCA_018610125.1 Verrucomicrobiota bacterium | reverse complement strand
CCTCGGTCCTTGGTGCCGTGCACCATGATCCTGGACCGTGGCCATTTCTTTCTTTTTTCTCCTTCCATCATCCTTGCGATCGGGGAATAACCCTCTTAGCGCCCTTGCTCCGCTTCCCTTGCGCCGAAAATATCTCTCGTCCCTCCCGTAACCGACCTCCCGACTCTTTCCCCCCAACCCTTCTTAATTTCTTTCTTCTGACTCCCCTCCCCCTGCGATCGGAATTTATTCCGATCATGCCCTGTATGGCCCTTCCCTTGCGCCGAAAATATCTCTCGGCTCTCCAGCAGCCGACCTCTCCACTCTTTCCCTCCAACCCTTCTTAATTTCTTCCCTCTGACTCCCCTCCCCCTGCGATCGGAATTTATTCCGACCATGCCCTATATGCCCTTCCCTTGCGCCGAAAAAATGCTCCGCCGGCGGAGATAGTCAGTGCCGCAGAAAGGCCATATCCTTGTGCCCATAGATGTCGGGCATCTCGTCCTGGACCATCCGCTCGTAGTGGAGGCGGGTGTTGTCGTCCCGGAAATACAGATGGATCCAGTCGACGCGATGCGCCAGTTTCCGGAGCTTCTTTAGATCCCGATCGATGTGGGCGCTCACGACGACCTCCACGAGGCCCTTCTCGCCCTTTTTCTGGCAGAAGATATCCGGACGGAACTCGCCGAAGCGCATGTCCGTATCCGTCTTATAGCCGTTACGCTGATAGTCCTGCTCCAGATCCTTGATGAGGCAGAAGTGCTCCAAACTCCCGTGAATGGGTTCGGGCTTGATGTCGTGGTCTCGAAGGGCTTTTTGTCCTTCCTCGGTCACCACGTAGTACTTGGGCGAGCGACCGCGGCCGCCGGTTTTGACCGTCTGGGCTTCAATCAGGCCTTGCGCCTCCGCTTGCTTCTCCTTGTTGGAGATCTTGTCGTTCGACCAACCCAGGGCTTCACGGCGTTCGTATTGCTTGCGGCAAGGGTTGGCGTTGATCACCTCGAGAAGCTTGATCAGCTCGTAGTCCAGGCCTTTCTGGGCTTGCCGTTGCTGCTTCTGGTGCTTCTTCTCGCTCTTGACGAGGTCGGGGACGTCAACCTCAGCGCTGGGGATGACCGTCGCTTCGAGTTTCCGTAAGACGTCCTCGCTCATGGCCTTTCCTCACCGCCGGTTATGGACATCGTGTTCCCCTGAGCTTCCGGCTTCCCGCGAGCCATGATGTTCCAGTTGGTCAGGGCTGAAAGGCGTTTGCCTCAATCCTCATCACGCTCGGCCTCCCCGCCGAGGGCCTGAAGCGTCTGAACGACCCGCTCCCGCTGTTCAGCGGAGATCTGATGCGTTCGGAGTTGCTCGGAGATCCGGGCGATGCTCTGGTTCGTCAACGCCAGCTCCTGGGATTTCAAGCCAAGCAACGCATGCATCATCTGTTGGGTGTCCTCCCACGCCAGAGCTCGGGGATCTTCTTGTCGGCCGACCAGGATCTCCCAGAGGCTGTTCGGCTTCAGCATCACCTGATAGAAACGCAGCTGCTGGAGGTAAAAGTTGGCGACGGTCTGGAGCTGGGCGTCGGACAGCCCGGTGGAGACGTTGGCCTTGTACTCAAGGTGTTGCCTCAGCGCCTCCAGAGCGTCAGCCCGTTCTTCGCGGCCCGTCAGCGCATCGACCGCCTTTTCAAATATCCGGGTCTCGTCCCGCTCTTTGTAGCCGCCCCACACCATGAACATCACCTCCGTGAGATGGTCTGGACCAGGGTGGTCAGCAACAGGAAGAGGAAAACCCCGCTGCCGATGAAGAACAGCAGATATTGCTCGATCATCCCCCACGAGAGGGCCTGGAGGCCGATGCTGCCCAAGATGCCGGTTATCAAGCTGATGGCGGTGATGATGAAGAGAACGACCACGCCCCGCTTGGCGCTCGCGCGGATGAACAGCGTCGCAAAGAGGGCGATCACGGCAAGGCCGATCCAGAGGACATAGCCGGGGATCATCGCATATCCCTGGAGGTACACCACCAGGCCGTAATAGCTGATCGAGAATATGGCGGTGAGCAGCAAGCTGGCCAGGAACAGGGCGCCCGGGTTCTGAGTCAGCGGCGCGAACAGAATCATGAGCGCGATGATCAGCGGGCTGGCCCCCAAGATGAGGCCATATAACAGGGCCGTGGCGGGATCCGTGGTTGCCATCGGCCTCATCGAGCCTCCTCTGCGGTCATGTGATCGTCCTCGCCTTGACCATGAGGCGGAGCGCGTCGCCATTGACCGCGGGTGGCCATCAGAACAAACGCGCTGAGCGTCGCAACCAACACCACCAAGATCAGCGCACTTCCCAACTTGTCCCCGGCTGTGCGAGACGTGCCGTCTGTAGAGGCGGGCTGACTGACCCCAAGCCGGATTGACGGACCCTCGGCCAGGTCTTGGGAACTCGGCTTGTTAACATCCAGGTGGATGGCCGACCCCGCTTCAGGCTCGTGAGCCGAGGGCGCGACCTGACCCTGTTGATCCCGCGTTGGTCGGGTGTTGGCTCTGGTCACCGGGACCTGGGCATCCACCACGGATCGATGGCCTTCGTTGATATCAAGATCCAGCAGGACGGGATCGGGGAGGACAGCGGCCGCTATCGTCCCGACGACAGCGAGAACAAGCAGGCCGAGTAGGGAATCCCCATTCATGCTCGTCATCCTTTTCGTTCGACAGGCTCTCGGAAGAAAACCGCGTACACGGCGGCGGAGACGCTCAAAACAAGGACGATGCCGCCATGAGTCCCTCTGCCGGATGCGGGAACCGAAAGCGCGGCGATGAGAACCGTCGTCAGAATGGCTAGGCCAACAAGCACCTCACCGATCGTGAGCCTCCCCACTCTGTGTCGGCCGCGCGATGTCAAACACCCGTGGATCCCGTATAGGACAGCGGCGATCAGAATGACGGTCAGCGCAAACCCTTCAAGCTCATTCCGGATCGCAATGCCGACCGCCATCCCCGCGAGCAGTGAAAGCACACCGACGCTTGCTTGTTGGTCTCGGTGACCACGCATCGTCAGATCCTTATGGACACGGCGTCGCCGTGTTCGGGACGTCCGCGGCAACGCCGGGCCGGGCGCGACGTAAAGGTCCATAAGCCCCAGAGACAGGCGATGGTCTGCCTCATTATCGCCAATTCCCCTTCTCATCGCCTCTACGCTTCGCCCTCTGCTCTAGAAGCCGAACTAAGTGGAGCAAGGTCTGAATGACGGACAACAACGTGGGAATGCCGATCATCACGAACATCAGACCGACAAAGAAGTCCAGCGGGTCAGGCTCATTCAATGCCAAGGCTAACTGGACCTCAAAAATGACGAACACCAGGGAGAAGAAGGCCCAGATCCCCAAGTCGATGGCGCGATGCCCCGTGATCTCCATCAGCTCAAGCCGGTCCATCATTGCCCCTTTCCGGGTTTTCGTGTTATCGCCTTCATTAGGGCAAACAGCGGCTTCATCAAGACAAAGACCGGGACCAGTAGGATTTTGGCCGGAAGCTCCAGGTTGAAGCAGACGCAGCCGCCCGCGATGGGGGCGAAAAACGCCACGATCACCCCGAGCACGCTCCCCGCCTGGTAGAAAAAGCTGCCCGCCATGACCCCGCCCATCAGATGCGCCAGAAAGCAGGCGGCGCCCAGGCT
>JAHEOI010000376.1 GCA_018610125.1 Verrucomicrobiota bacterium | reverse complement strand
TCTCGGTCTTACCTTAAGGTCGAAGAGGCCTACCGAATCCTCGAACGGGGTGTTGAAGCCGGAGAAACGGTTGTCGACCTTGGCGCCGCGCCGGGAGGATGGAGCTACAGTGCCGCCAAGCGGGGTGCCCGGGTGGTCGCTGTGGATAACGGCCCATTGAAGAAAGGCGCTGCCAACCATCCGCAAATTCAACATAGGCGAACGGACGCTTTCACATTTCGACCGGCGGAAAACCGTGGATTTGATTGGCTCTTCTGCGACACACTCGAAGAGCCAAGCCGGGTTATCGACCTCTTGAAGGCATGGCTCGCCAATCATTGGTGCCAACGATTTGTGGTCAATATCAAGTTCGGGCACCTCCCACCGATCCAAATCTTACAAAGGGTCTTCAGCCGGAATGGGATCGCCCCTTATTGCGAGCGATTCCGATGCCGCCACCTTTACCACGACCGCGATGAACTGACGTTGGTTGGGACGATCAAGGACCCCGTCGACAAATAGCGAAAACGCCACAAGAAGGCTGGGAGACATTCAGCACGTGATTCAGTATGGCCCAACAAAAGCCCCAAGAAATGACGATTTGCGGATGGAACGCGGTGGTGGCACTCCTCAAAGAGCACCCTGAGCGGGTGAAGCGATTGTTCTTCGATCTCCGCTATGCCAAACCGCTCAAACCTTACGTTCAGTGGCTTGCAGCCCGGCGACGAGTCTACCGGGGCGTTAAGGAAACCGAGCTGAATCGGATTGCAGGGACGGTTCACCACGGGGGCGCCGCAGCGATTATTGAAAGGCCTCAGCCTTACACGCCGACGCAAGCCGACATCCAGCGCTGGGCCAAGAAACGGAGTCCACTCCTCTTTCTAGATCGAATTGCCAATCCCCACAATCTGGGCGCCATCATTCGAACGGCCGCCTTTTTCAATCTCCCGCTACTGATTTGGGAAGACCATCCCGATCAAGCGCGACTGACAACCGCCGCTTACAGAGTGGCCGAAGGCGGAATGGAATCGATACGCTGCTTCGAAGTCAGCTCGCTGTCGGAGTTTTGCAACCTGATCCGCGACTCCTACGACATAATCGGAACCAACCCGGTGCAGGGGAAAAACCTCCTCGAGGAGCCCAAGCATCGGGAACGGATACGCCCGGTCGCACTGGTTCTGGGCAATGAAGAGGAAGGATTATCCCAACCGCTCAAGGCACAATGCACACGCTTGGTCACGATCCCAGGCTCCACGCATGTCGATTCGCTTAATGTCTCCGCCGCGGCGGCGGTCCTCATCTATCACTTCTTCAGTTAGCGAGGGGTTGCATTTGGGGTTTTTTGAGGCGATAAGTAAGAGTTCAGGTGTCAATGGGCTCGCAAAATTATGAAGGCATCCAACCATCTTTCAATTTCTCTCTTCGGTACGGTCAATCTGCTTTGCCTCTTTGCGTTGGTCTTACCGGCGGCGGGCCAGAACGAGGGTGACACGCCCGAAACGGCAGCGCCCTCCTCCGAGGTCTCGGGATCCCAAGCCGCGGCTTCCGTTGCGGGAACGCGATCGCATCCGACTGCGATCTTCGTTCGCAACCGGGCCGGGAAGTCAATGGCCAAGCAGCTCGACGCGTTCAAAGATTTTATCGGGAGTGAAGTCGCGCGCCAGACCCCCCTCGGCATTATGAGCCGCGAAGACACGATCGACAGCCTCTCGGCTGCTCGGATGGACCAAGTGCTCTCAAAGAATTCAACGGCGTTGCGGTTGGCTCAAACCATGGGGGCACGCTACCTATTGGTCGCATCGATCGATTCGCTCGGCACCGAAACCCGCCACATTAGCGCATACGGCCTTGACCAAACGATCACGCTCGATCGTTTGCGTATCAGCTATCGGGTTCTGTGCGGGTCCAATGGCGAAAGCGCCCACGGGGCTTCACTGACAGCCGACGAAAAACAGCGTGCGAGCAGCACCCTCAAAGTGGAACAGCCCAATCTTTCCAACCAGCTCCTGCATGAGGCATCGGTCAAACTGGCCGAAAACGTTGGCCAAAATTTCGATCGCATCCTGGGCGCATGCCGATCCAATGAGCAAAGCGCTCCGGAGCGAGTCAGCTTTAGCGTCACCGTCGACATCAAGGAATTCTCATCGGTGCCGGTCGCAATCGTTGACGAGAGCGATCAGGCCATGATCAAACCGTCGCAGCTCCACCTTGAACCCTTCGGGGTGAGCGTTGAGCTTGATGGCTTCGCAATCGGCTCCGCCTCCCCGACTTTCAAAGGCAAGGCCACCAAAGGGGTGCATAAGCTCCGACTTTCCAGACCCGGATTCGAATCTTGGCAACGGAATATCAAGCTGGTCAGTGACGGCCAGGAATTTACCGCGGCCTTGACCATCGACAACGAAACGGAAGCGCAGATACGTCGATGGGCCCGATTCCTCCAGCACTTGAAAGAGCGGGAGGAGATCACTAATGTCCAAACCAAGGTCCTCAAAGGATTGGCCCAAACCTTAAGGCAAAGCGGGATCCGCCTCGATCTGAGCTTGAGTGACCTGGTCCGCTATTTATCCAACCAGTAAGGTGTCGTACTATGACCATTCGCAAGATTATCCCTATCGTTGTCGGGCTCCTCGTTTTGAGCAGCGCCGCCCGAGCTGAAAAAGCCACTCTCGGGGTTTCCGAGATCGACGTCAACGAGGCAGTGCGCAACGCTGTTCAAAAGCAAGGTAATAGCACCTCACTCGATCGGGTCGTTCAATCCCTTGAAGAGCAACTGATCGACCAAATTAATCGCAGCCGAAAATTCCAAGTCGTCGCTCGAAGCGATCTCAAGCAAATTCTTAAGGAACAGGACTTGGTTGAATCGGGCCTGGTCGACCCCTACGGCGAGAATGCCGCCGAGTCGTTCAAAGTCGCCGGGATCAAGTATCTCCTCGTCTTGGGAATTGACAACTTCCAAGACTACACCGAAAAAGCGACATTCGAAGCCCTCGATTCCAAAGCGACCAAGCGGATCATCCAGCTTTCGGCCGTGGCCAAGCTTTACAACACCACGACGGGCAACTTGCTCGAATCCACCAATCTCCAGATCCGGCAGCAAACGCTGGAGGAACAACCAACCTTTTCGCGCCAACGCGGCGACCTTACCCAACGCCTTTTTGTGGACACCGCGCGGAAGATGGCCGGCAAAATCGCCGCGCGTGTTACGAACGTTGTCTTCCCGGCCAAAGTTTTGGCCAAACGAGGAGACATGCTCATGATCAACCGTGGCGACGGCACTCAAATCGAGGCCGGGCAAACCTGGACCGTTTTCTCGGTGGGCGAGCAATTGGTCGATCCCGATACGGGCGAAACACTCGGCAATGCCGAATTCGAAGTCGGCAAGGTCAAAGTCACACGGGTAAACCCAAAATTCTCTCAGGCCAAAATCGTGGAAGACAATGGGATCAACAAGGGAGCCATCTTACGTCCACACAGAGAGAGTGAACGAGAACAAGAGAGTGACCGGAATTTTTCAACAGAAGATCACTAAGGGACGCCAAGTGAAGGCATTTTGCCACAATTGGCTTACCGCTCCAGCGCCTGGACCTTGGCGTTCTTGCGACGTTTTCTAAACTTTTCAGCAAGGAGCTTCCATGCCCACGCCTGGATTGAAACCATACTTCCTACCAGAACTGGCAGGTGTTTAACAAGTTGCCGGGGTTTTTCGCGCTCATGGCCTTGCGTTTGATAACCAAGGAATATCATGATCGGCTTCGCGTCCTGCCTTGCCGGATGGCAGCGAGGTCGCGAAGCGTATGGAGTGCGCTGACTTGTCAGCGCTCTGGATATGGCAGCGTGTTTCGATTACTTCGGGCTTCTTAGCAATGGCCCGCATGATGCGGCAAGTCCGGAGAAAAAAGGAAAGCGGTGACAAGTCCCCGCACTCCATACGCTAACGCGCCTCGGAGGCGCGAAGAGCAAGCCCTGTATTGAGATCAGAAATAAGGAGCCCGGTAAGGGTGATTCATACGGAGAATTTTCCAACGGCATTATCGTTAAGCGGAAGTATCAGCGCGTCCCGCACCGGCTAGATTCCTAGGCACTCTCCGTCGATCTGAACTGAGCATTTCCCTTTCCCTTTCCCTTTCCTTTTACGGATTTTGCGCCTTTTTCCGTCTTCTGCGCGTTTTTGCGGCCATCAATCCGATCTCCCGCGCGTTTGCGCGTTTGCCCGTTCGCCGGCCTATAAGCCTGAATAGATACGTTTCCGGTCCTTTTACTTTCTGGCTCCCCTCTTCGTGCTCATTGCGGCCTTCTGTTAGCCCCCCCAACTCCTGTTTTTCTTTTTCCTTCGCAAGTTTTGTTGAGCTTAGTGTAAACCTGTAGCCGAAGTGAGTGAAATCGTTTAAATGCGGTCCGGGGATACGTTTAGGCTTTCGAGCTGAAAAGATTGGCACGAGGTTCTCTGTTACTCTCCAAAAACGACACGGTTTGCTCATGCCGCTCTGAATCATGTTTTGCCGTAACAGCGGAATGAGTCGTGTCTACACATAACAACACTTATATTGTTACGCCATACCTACCTATATTTAGACCTCCATCTACTTCATTTTCGTTTAATTTATTTTGTAGATTGAATTTCCCTGTAATATTCTCTTGCAATTACCTGAATCCTGGTGTTTCCTATCGAGCACTTTTAGTTGGGATCGGATTACCGAGAAGCCAATTAATGCAGTTTCGGCCCGCAATGGGACGCTAAAGCACCGCTCAGTGTGGGGAGGTAACAAGGAAGAGACGACAATCGCTCAATAATGACTCGGGCTTACGCTGCTCGAATTGCGTCGGCATTTTTTAACAGCATCATTTAAACAACGAAAAAAGGGGGAATTACATGGAATACTTGGACACGCTGGTGGAGTGGATTGGGCGCTCATCATGGGAAGCCGGTTTGATTGTCATTCTTGTTCTGATCGTTCGCTTCATCTTTTCGAAACAAATCGCTCCGCGATGGCGTTATGCCCTTTGGCTTTTGGTGGTCATCCGCCTTTTGTTACCGACAGCACCGGAAAGCAGGTTTAGCATCTTCAACGTCGCCGGCTGGCAGGTCATGACACAATATGTGGCACACCATTTTTCGGGGCCACCCCTTAAGGCCTCGAGTGAGTCTTCAAAGCGCGCCGGCGTCCGAGCTATCCCTGCGAGCACTTTCAGTGCGAGGTCGGACGTAACGGAATTGAAGCCGGGCCGGATGACTCGCGAAGCCGACATTGGAACGAGGCAACCTCTAGCCTCGATCCCCGCTTGGGGTATCTGGCTCTCTCTTACTTGGCTGGCCGGGGCCGCGTTACTCGGGGCCTGGATCATCATTGGGAACTATGCCTTTGCGCGTCGACTTCGGCGGGATCGTGCCGTTAAAGATCGCAAGACCTTGGCGGTACTGGAAGAATGCCGTCGACGTGTCGGAGTGAAGAGGCCGCTGACGTTGATTGAGACCCCGCACGTGGAAAGCCCGGCGCTATTTGGCTGCTTCCGACTCCGGCTGCTGCTTCCGCAGCATATGCGCCAGACTTTCTCCCGGAAGGAGCTCCGTCACATCTTCCTGCACGAGCTGGCTCATATCCGACGCCACGACGTCTGGGTCAACTGGCTCACAGTGGGACTGCAGGTAGTGAATTGGTTCAATCCGCTATTATTGTATGGGTTTCACCGTATGCGCTCCGATCGGGAACTGGCCAGTGATGCGTTGGCACTCGGATGTGCCGCAAAGGGTGAAAACAAGGCATACGGCCGGACCATCCTCAAGCTTGCCGAGGGATTCACCGAGCCGAGATCGCTGCCCGGTACCGTCGGCATTTTGCGAGACAAGCACGAAATGAGACGCCGAATTCAACTGATCGCCCGGTTCCCGAGGCTCACATACCGTCCGGCTTTGGCGGCGGTATTGATGCTCGGTCTCGGTTTAACCTCATTGACGGATGCCGACACCTCGGTAACGGAGGACACATCGATCGCCGTCGAGGGAGTCACTCAGCAGGATCGGTCCCCAATTGTCACTTCAACCGCAAGCACCCACGGCCCCTTGTTGATAAACCGGTCGGCATTAAACAGACCCACCCCCGGCGAGGCGTTGCCCCTGACCAATCAAGGACACGGTCAGCCTCCTGTGCCCGTCGACCTTTCGGGAGCGGAACTGCTCTCTTCCGAAGGTTGGCTCGGTCCCGCACCGCTCCAATCCTCGGGCAGCTCGAGCTCCGTTCGGAGACGTTGCTTCATCACAGAGTTAAACCGTGGAGTCTCCGAATTGAGGATCCGCGCAAGCACCTCCTTTTTGATTGTCTTGAACGGCTTAAGACCGACCCGTTGCTTCGCGGACTCAATCTCACCGATCTCGCCTTGATAGCGCTTGTGGACCTTACGTGCCAATAGCTCATAACCGCTCGATCGCTCGTACTCGCCGACGGCCAAGCTGTAAAACGACCGAGAAAGGAGCCCCTGGATCGCGCCGATGATCTGGTCGCGGTTGGTCCCGCCGTAGAGTTCGGTGGCTCGATCGACAACGAACCGGCTCAGTGATTTCCCTTCGGAGATTTCGTCCGGATAACTCTCCTTTAGATCGGCAAACCACTTAGCGGCCTCTTTTAAGCGATTGTGGGTGTAAAGCAAATACGCGGCATTCTTTAGAAAGTTTTTGTGCCCGATCGCGATGTGATCCCGTCTCTCGGGCTGTTGTTCCATCATGTTCTCGTAGGCCTTATTGACCTTACCGACGATTTCGAGGTTGGGACCAAGATCAAACCGGTCCGTTCCGGCCACTTCGATCCAGCGCCCTCGTTGGAATGCCCTTTGCATCGACTGATAAATGACACGGCGGAGCCGAATTCGATTCTCCTCCTTGGCATCTTCGAGTCCAAGCATCGCCCAATAAATGGCATGAGCCTCGGGGAGACGCCAATCAAATGGACCGTAAGTCTTATCGACTTCCCGCATCTCCTTCGGCTGAAGCTTGTACTCCTCTTTGAGCTTCTGCGCCAGTTTCTTTTGATCCTCGCCTTCCGGGGACAACAGCGCGTCGTACTTGGGATAGCCTTCGTCATCGAGAAAGGGCTTCATCTTATTGGCCCATTGCCGCTTGTAATGCCAATGGGCATTGTCGAGGTTATCCCCTAATTTATGCTGAAAATGCCAAGCCAGCTCCCGGTAAATGAGCGTTTCTTGCGGATTGTACTTCAGCCCCTGATCCCGGAGCAGCTCGATCCCACGCTGCACCCACCGCCAACGCGCTTCCGGTTTCTCAAACTTGACGGAGATATTGTACGACATGTTCCAGGCGTGATGCACCCAAATTGCTTCCTGGAACGGCTGAAGCTTGGTGATCCAATCGGCGAGCTGAACGATCTCGAAGAATCTGCCTTCCTGTTGGAGCGTTGTGAGCCGCATCCAAAGCGCATTGGCGATTAAGCCGCGGAATCCGCCCAACGCCTGCGTAGTAAACGCCAGCACGGGCGGGGCGTCTTCCAGCGGCGCCAGCCGGGTGAGGTCCATCTCCTTGCGTGTCTGATTCAAGTAACTCTGCGTTACCGACACACCAAAGAAAAACGCCACTGCCAAAAGCAGCAACGCCGGTTTATACAATTTCCTTACTCCCGGACTCATGTCATGATTGGGGCATTGCCAATTCGCGGAATGAAAAGATTACAGCACCCAGCAGACCAAAAATACCTCCGATCAACAAAACGATTTGCGAGATCGCCTTTCCAAGCTGGACCCAACTGATCATCCGTCCGGTGCTTAAGGAATCGATCGGCGAGAAATCTCGCACCAACTGCACCACATCGAGCAGCTTGGAATAAACCGGGATCAGTATTGAATCCAATAAAGGGCTGTACGGCTCTCCCGTCACATGGTTCACTCCCAGAACCGACTGTTCTTCCACGACCGATTGCATCGTGCCGGTGGAAAAGCCGAGCATCAGGATCCCGATCGCACAAAACGCCGCCACCGGGAAGGTCAGGAAACTTGCGGCAAACAGCCCGATCGCGGCAAGCAGGGCCAGCCAACAGTAAACTATCAAAAGCCCACGAATGTAATTTGTGGCAAAGCCTCCCTGACGAAAGAGCACCTCAATGCCATCCGTCATCGGCACCAGGAACGAGGTATTGGTATGGTTTTCCAATCGGATTGGGAGCTCGCCTTCCTTGGTAAAGAGGTTGGGAGGGATTTCGAACTCATGAAAGGAGCCGGGAGCGAGCTTCATCTTTCGCCGCTCGTGCGCGGCATTTTCAGGACCGAACTCCCAGATCAGCGGGTAGCTCCGGCTCTGTCCGGGACGATAACTCTCCTCGGCAGTCTGAAATTTGAATCGAACGAACAACGGCTTATCGCGAATCTGCTCCTTAACCCCTTGCACGTTGATGCTCCATTCGCGACCTCGGTGCGGCGGAATCAACTGAATTCGACGCTTGACGCGTTCCTCGATCTGCTTCCGCAGCGCGGCGGGATTCTCGACTTCCTCGCCCCGCGCCTTGAGCTCCTTCTTGTAGAGTTTGTCCACAACCGGCTTGATGTTCGGCTTGGGAGGCTTGAGCGATCCCCGCGCCACAAGCACCTCTTTCTGCAGAGTCTGCTGCTCCTCCTTGGGCAATCGGTCGGCACGCCAATGAAGCAACGCGAAAACCGCACCGCCGGCCACCGCCAGCAACATCCCATTGAGCGCCATGATCCCGAGCCATTTGCCGAGCCAGACTTGCCACCGCGGGACCGGTTTCACCACCACCATCTGGATCTGGCCCTCCTCGACATCCCGGGCCAGGGTGCCGCAAGCCAGCCAAAGGGTCGAAAACCCGAGCAGTGCCGTGATCACACTCAGGTTGTAAGTCAGCAGAATCTGGATGAACCCTTGAGCGGTCCCGTCATGTTTGATCATGATCGGCAGGATCACCACCGAGATCAACAATAAGGCGCCCAGTAAGACCACGAGTCGAAATCGAAACGCCGCTTTAATCGTCAGCTTGGCAATGGCAAAAAGCGATTTCATTGCGCTGCGTCCTCTTAGCCGGATCGATCGTTGCTCCGTTTCGAGCCCGTTTGCCTCGATAGCTTGGAAAGCCTTTCGTTGGCCTTCCTTTCATCCTCCCCCTTCGAGCCTTCCTGCCCGGAGCTCCCTTCGTTCGCCTCGGAAGCGGGGGCATTGGCGTCACTACCTTGACGCTGGGTAAGGCCCGCCAACTTTTCTTCCGCTGCCGCCTTCGGGTCCGGAGGGACTGTCACTTCCGGCTCCTTGGCCTCGGATTTGGGCTGGGCCAGTCGCTCCAAGACTTTATGGGGAGACCGCTCGGACGATGCCTCTCCTTTCAGGTACTCGGCGACTTGGCTGCCGGCAGTCGCCCCCGAATTCGCCAGTTCCGCCTCGCGGGCCCGCTGCACGACATCCAAGAAGTAGGCTTCCAGGTTCTTGGTGGGGACATCGATCTTGATCTTATCATCGGCCACTTCCTGGCGGACCGTCTCCAGCACCCGTTCCATCGTTTCCCTTGAGAGAGCGGGCACGGTCATCGTAAGCTCGTTCGGCTCGGCCAGCAGCTCCTTCATGCTACCGGTCGCTTGGATCCTGCCCCCATAATAGATGACCACTCGGTCGCACACATCTTCCACATCGGCAAGCAAGTGGCTGCTTAAAATCACTGTCTTTCCGCGTCGGGCCAATTCAACGATAAGGTCCTTGACCTCGCGGCAGCCGATCGGATCCAGTCCCGCCGTCGGCTCATCCAGGATGATCAAGTCCGGATCGTTAATCAGGGCCTGAGCCAATCCGATCCGACGCTGCATTCCTTTTGAGAACTCCCCGACTGTACGGCGCTGGACCGCTTTCAGACCGACCATTTCCAAAAGCTGCTCACCACGTCGACGCCGTTCCGCCGAGTCCATCTGGAAGAGACTCCCAAAGAAATCGATTGTCTCCCG